>JAHLWH010000065.1 GCA_019058015.1 Promethearchaeota archaeon
GCATTTCAATTAGCACATTAAATGAGAATGTCGCAAGAATAATTGAAAGAGCGGCTTCTAACCCCACAGAACGATTGGAAGCTATTAAAACAATTTATGAAGCCGGTATTAACACCTATACTTTTATTTCACCCTTTTTTCCAGAGATTACAAATTACAAGGCAATAATTGAAGAGACAATTGATTATACAGATTCTTATATGTTTGAGAATCTGAATTTCAGGCCCCATAATGTTCCAAGAATAATGAGAATAATTAAAGAGCATTATCCAAATTTGCTTTCAAAATATAAGGAAATCCAAAAAGATCGGAGTTATTGGGATATTATTGAGGCTGAGATTAAGAATTATTGCGAAAAAAAGAAGCTCAATTATAGCATCGAATTTCATCACGGAGGATTTTCAAAAAGTTAAGTATAACTCCTAAGTTATCTCATTCATTTATTGATTATACTTATTAAAAAAAGAAAATCGCATTAAAAAGTAAAAAATATAGTTAAACATAATGGTAAAGTATGAATATTTTCTGATATATTTATTAAATAATTATGAAAACCTCGGAAGTAATGCGAATTTTATCTATTTCATTGAAATCTTTATAGTTTTCACTTTAATAGAAAATCTGTTGACTTGTTAAATTTAAATACATATTCTATTTATTTATATAAAGAAAGAATTGTTTTTGCATCGGATCATCTCCGAGGATATCCCTCAACTTTCAAGACCAACGGTTTATAATTATCGCAAACAAGGGAGACTAAAGGCAACACTTCTTCCAAATAATAGATGGGACTATGATACGGAATCGGTTTATCTACTTTTGAATAAAGATTTGAGCTATTTCATTATTTATTTAAGCAATTTGGAACGGAGATTATAGTTATCTCGGAGGTTGGGAATAAAAAGTTGGATATTTGAGGAGATTGTTTCATTACTCCATTGTTATTCAATGAAATTATATTCAAAAAGAAAAAAAGAAATTATCACCGAATTAATTAAGGAAAATGAGATTAACTGAACAAATACAGGTAAGAGCATCGGTGGAATTATCAAAACTATGTCATTTGGCAAAGAATTTATATAATTCTGCTAATTGGTATTACAGGCAAGATTTTTTTAAATTAGATAATTTTCTTAACTATTTCGATTTAGATTTTATACTCAAGCATAAAGAAGTGTATCGGAATTTACCCGCTCAGACCTCCCAGCAAATACTTAAACTGATTATCAAAAATTGGAGGTCGTATTTTAGGGCGACAAAAGAATACAGGAGGGATTACACGAAATTTCGGAAGAGACCGAGAATTCCAGGATACAAAAAAAAGAACGGAGAATCAATCGTTATTTTCACAAATCAACAATGCAAAATAAGAAACGGATATTTACATTTCCCGGAGAAAGCAAATCTCAAACCGATTAAAACAAGAATAAAAGATGATTTACATCAAATACGGATAATTCCGAGGGGAAATAGATATATTATTGAAATTGTCTACGAGAGAGAAATAAAAGACTTAAATTTAAATAAAAATAGGGTTATCGGAATTGATTTGGGAATTAATAACCTTGTAACTATTGTAAATAATGCGGGGTTAAAACCTTTCGTTATTAAAGGCAGTGTTGTTAAGTCCATGAATCAGTTCTATAATAAAAGGAAGGCTCGATTATCTTCGATTAAAGATAAACAAGGGTATAATTTTGAGACGGGACAAATTAAGCATTTGACTTTAAGGCGGAATAATAAAATAAAAGATTTCTTTCACAAAACTTCGAGGAAGATAATCGAATATTGCATTGAAAATAACCTCGGGACAATCATAACCGGTTATAATGAGGGATGGAAACAGGAAGTCAATATCGGGAAAAAGAACAACCAGAATTTTGTGAATATCCCTTTTTTGGAGTTAATTCAAAAAATTCGATATAAATCGGAATTGGTCGGGATCGATGTTAAAATGGACGGAGAGGGGTATACTTCCAAATGTAGTTTTCTGGACGCTGAAAAAATAGAGAAACATTCCAAATACTCCGGAAAGAGAATTAGCAGGGGATTATTCAAAACCTCAAATGGAACAATTATTAATGCAGATGTGAATGCAGGGTATAATATCATTAAAAAAGCAGTTCCGAAAGCCTTCACGGCAGACGGAATAGAGGGTGTAGGGTTACACCCGTATTGTATCAATATTTGATGAAAATATTTAATAGAATTAAACAAAGTTAATTATTTTTGATTAATTTTGATAACCTTACACCATAGATAAATTAATCGATGTTGTCCCACATATCTAATTCTTTTCTAATTTCATCTGTTAAAAACTCCGGTTTAAATAATAGTTCTTTAGAAATGTTATTAGAAATTATAATCATAGATTCTTTTAGATGAGATTTCATGTTTTTGACCGTTGCAAAAATATCATCATCAGAAATATCTGGATTTTCTTCTTTAAGATAAATTATAGATGATACAGCTTCTAATAATTCTGTTTCATAATCATTAGTTATATAATGATCTAATACGTTCTCCTTAATCTTATTTGCAATTTGTCTCTCACTCTCATTTAAAACATAATCCGTTTCTAAATTTACAATAGCCTCTGGAAAATTATAATAATCTTGGGTTAAGACATGAGAATACGGACCATGAACACGAATAGTGAATTTGTAATAAAGATCTATTCCTAAGCCTTTACAAAGATATGCGATCTTTTGAATTTTAAATCTTGAGTTAAATGAAATATCAGGACCATCTGATCTCTCTATTGAGAATCCTAAATATTTCAAAATGGCTATGATTTTTTTATAACTCGGTTTCATTTTTGTCCTCCTCCAATAATTTTTTGATTAATTCTATCCAATTTATAATTTTTTCTAATTCTCTTTTACCACTTTTTGTTATTGAAAAATATTTAATTTTCTTTTTATCCAGAACAGTTTCTTCTTCCTTGAGATAATCAACCTTTGTGAGAACTCTAAGATTAGAGCTTAAGTTTCCATCAGAAATATTTAATGCTGTCTTTAATTCTCTGAATTGAATTCCATCGATGAAATAACAGCAGAGTGCTAAAAGAAGGCTTCTATTTAGGGTGCAAGCCTTTGAATTAATCCTTTCAGTTCCTTTAATAATTTTATCCAATATTTGATTTGTTGACATTAAATTTGTTGACATTAAAAACATTCCTCCAAAAATATATCTAAATGTAAGTATTTAAAGATAAAGATTTACTTTTTTTTTGAAAGTAAAGTTTTTTGTTAAAATCTATAGTTTATATATTAATTTAATTATATATATATTTTGGCTCTATAAAATTAGTAATTCACTAACAAAAACGATCATCCATCAACTTCGATCATTTTCTAGGTTATCAATATGTAAAAGATGGGGAGCTTTTTTCCAACAACTTACCAACTGACAAAAAATTTTTAGAGTTCTTAATCGTTCTGGAAGAAAGTATTTCTGGTCCTAAAAATTGGTTCAAATAATAAGAAAAATTGCTAAGCAAAATTTAAAAATTATGAGCAAATTTAAATTCTTTATTTTCTATATATAACACATGACAGTAGTTAATATCAGCAATCATGGAAGAATCACAATTCCATCAGAAATACGGAAAAAATACGGATGGAAAGATGGTGATAAAGTGATAATTATTGATCACCCATTAGAAGGAATAAAAATTTTGCCATATCTTTCAGAAAATAAACTACAATCAGTATTAGATATTGAAACAAGTATCAAGATTATCGAAGAAATCTCTAAAGAACGCAAACAGGAGATAGAGAATGAGAAAGAAAAACTGTATACGAGGCAGTTTTAATGAAAAATACAATTTTTCTTGATACAGGAGTCATTAGTTTGTATCAAGGTAATCATGAAGAAACACTCAAAGAGATCTACAC
>JAHLWH010000066.1 GCA_019058015.1 Promethearchaeota archaeon
CCTCTTCCTATAGATGAATTTGAAAAAGAAACAGATGGTGCGTGGGTGGGATATGATAAATTTCCTCTAAAAGCTGGAACAAAACTGTTCAAAATAATTAAAGAATTTAAAAAATATTATCCAAAAATTACCTGCCCTACTCTATTAATTCAAGGAAGGTTAGATGGCGTGATTAAAACCTCAAGCATGGATAAGATTTATGGAATGATAAACTCCAAAAATAAAAGAAAATTATGGCTTGAAAATAGCGACCATCCTATTTTAAAAAATCCCGATGAAGATCTATTATTTACTGAAATTCTGAATTTCGTGAAAGAGGTTACAAAATAAATTTTTATTTCTCCTTCAGAATTGAATAAATCACATTTGCATTTAGATCTCTAATACTTTTTAAAATCAAATATGAAACCGATATACTCTCTATCAATTTCTCTTTAATTGTAGTTCCAGTTAAAACCCCAATAAAGGGACAACCAAGCATTTCTGCGACTTTTACATCATTTGCATGATCTCCAATAACAATTATTTGCTTATTAGGAAAATTTTCTTCGAGTATCTTTTTTGTAATTGGGTCGTATTTTTTCTTCCTTTGCTCAGTTTCTCCTAAATATAAATCAAAAAAGTGGTTTATCTTTAAAATTTTGAGAATTTTATGGACCATTTCATGCTTTTTTGAAGATAATACTCCTAAGAGAAAACCGTTTTCTTTTAATTCTTTTAATTTTTTTCTTACACCTTTTATTAGTTTTGACTGATAAATTCCCTTCTTTCTATAAAAATCACGGAAGGTGGATATATATTTTTCAGGAGATTCATTTGTTACTTCTTTAAACATCTCATGTAAAGGAATTCCGATCATTTGCTTTATAATTTTCGGGGGAATTTTCTCTTTCTTGTATTTTTCCAATGCGTAATTGAAAGAGTTAATAATTCCTTTAGTGTTTTTAATTAGTGTATTATCAAGATCAAAACTTAGATAAATATCACTATTCTTCATGGCATTTATTATCTTTTTTTCCTTTTTATGGATTATTTTCAAGGAACTTTTCAATCCACAAAATAATTTTATCGGGAGCGTCTTCTTGTAAGAAATGTGATGCATGTTCTATTTTATGCGTTTCAATCCCTGGATATATTTTGTTCCACCAATCAATCACTCTTGGAGGAAATACTGGATCTTTTAGACCCCAAATCAATAATTTTGGCTTATCTGCTAATACATCCAAATTCTGACGAATATGTAGCATGGCTTCGGTACTTGGATGTGAATTTCCAATAGGTATATCTCTAGGCCAAGCAACTGCCCCAATACAGGATTCCTTGTTTGGAAATGGGGTTGTATATGCTTTTAACATTGTGAGTGTAATTTTTTCCTTATTATAAATTGCTGTTTGAAATAATTTAGGAATTTTCTCCTTCATATTTGAAAAAAACTTTTCATATTTTCCCCTCTTTTCTAATTCATAATACCATGGTTTAGCTCCTTCTTTCATAATGCCAATTGCTGTATTCATTATAACTAATCGTTTTACTTTCTCGGGATAATCAACTGCAAAACCAAACATTACTGGTCCGCCCCAATCCTGTCCAACAAATGTAATATCCTTTAAATCCAAGCTAAGTAATAATTTCGTTAAATTATCAATATGTTGTTTCAATAAGTATGGTTTATCTTGCGGAACATCACTTTTACCAAAACCCATTTGATCAGGTGCTATAACACGATAATTTTTTGATAAAACTTCAATGAAAATTCGATAAAGATAACCCCAAGTCGGCATTCCGTGAAGGCAAACAATTGGCTCTCCGCTACCCTCGTCAACATAGTGCATTTGAAATCCATTAATCTCTTTAAAATTAGGCTTAAAAGGAAAAGTTCCTTCGAATGTTTCGCTTCTCATATAATTTCTATTCATAATAATCAAGTGTATTCTCTATCAATTAAAAGTTTATTTTTACACATTGATTTTATTAACATAATGAAGGTCCATTTTAAATATGGTAAAAATGGGTTAAATATTGAAATTCCTGATAATTTAAGCTTTACAATATTAAATGCACCAGAAGAAAAAGAAATAGTTAACCCTGTGGAAGAAATTAAAGCAAAAATAAATGACCCAATTGGAACTTTACCTTTGAAAGAATTAATTCAACGAAAAGCAAAATTTCATGAAATTTCTATCATAATTGTTATTAGTGACGCTACAAGACCGTCTCCTTCTAAAATAATTTTAAAAGCTTTAACTGAAATATTTGAAGAAATCGGAATTAGAGATGAACAAATAAAAATTTTAATAGCTACTGGACTTCATAGAGAAAGCAGACAAGATGAACTATTAAGAATGGTCGGTGATAATTTTCTTAAACGATTTGAAATCATTGATCACAAAGCAAATGATGAATCTACTTTAGCTTTTATTGGATATAGCAATGATAGAACACCCATTTATTTAAATACATACTATCTCGATTGTGATTTTAGAATTTTAACAGGCTACGTAGAACCTCATTTTTTTATGGGATTCTCTGGAGGGATGAAATCGATTGTCCCGGGAATAGCTGGAGAAAAAACAATTAAGGGTAATCACTCTGCCAAAAATATTGCTTCTCCATTTGCCCGTTTTGGAGTGTATAAAGAAAACCCACTCCATATTAATGCGGTTGAAATAGCTAAGAGAGTTGGTGTAGATTTTATGGTTAATGTATGTATTAATGAGAATCATAATATAACTCAAATTGCCGCCGGGGATCTTGAAAAAGCTCACGAAGCTCTAGTAAAATATCAGTTAAAGCAGGTATACCAAAAGATTAATCTACTTTATGACATAGTTATTTGCGGGAATGGAGGCTACCCGCTAGATTTAAACCTTTATCAAGCAGTTAAAAGCATGGCACTAGGTGAGATGGCTGTAAAGAAGGGGGGAATCATTATCTCTGTAAATGAATTATCTGATGGAATTGGACATGAAAAATTTAAGGAATTAATATTTTGTGGAAGGTCTCCAAAAGAGATTTACAAAGATATCATAAGTGAAAAAATTAAAGTGGCTGATCAATGGGAAATACAAATATTAACTCGAATCTTACAGAAAGCTGAAATAATTGTTGTTTCTCAATTATCAAAAGATGAGGTTGGAAATATAGGTTTAATCCATTCAAATTCAGTTGAAGAAGCAATCGAAATGGCATTGAAAAAAATTGGACCTAATGCAAAAATACTTGTATTACCGGATGGATCACTTGTTTTACCAAAATTATAAATTATCTTAATTGTAATTTTAATTAAATTTTAATATCTTACACATTAAGAAGCATTATAATCCCAAATAATGTAGAAGAACAAATCTTCAGTGTAATTTTTTGATTGAACCATACTCAAATATTTCAGAGGAAATTTATCAACAATTAAAAGATATCGTGGGAGATGAATTTATCTCAAAAGATACTGAAATATTATGGTGTTATGCATTTGATGGTACTATATTCAAGGAAAATACAGTCCCAGAAATCGTAATTTTACCTAAAAATAAAGATGAAATATCTGAAATTATAAAAATAGCTAATAAAAATAAAATCATCGTTATACCAAGAGGGAGCGGAACAAGTTTATCTGGCGGTCCTATATCGATTTTTGGTAGTGGAATTATACTTGATTTGAGCAGAATGAATAAAATTCTCTCAATTGATATTCCAAATAATCTCACAGTAGTTGAACCTGGTGTAATTTGTGATGATCTTAATTTCGAATTGAACAAATATGGGTACTTTTTTCCACCAGACCCGGCCTCGAGCTGTATTTGCACAATAGGAGGGATGGTTGCCAATAATTCAGGTGGAGTTCAGGCATTTAAATATGGTGTAACCAAAGATTATGTAATGTTTTTAGAAGTTGTCCTTGCTGATGGGCAAATAATAAATATTGGTTCTTCAGTTAGAAAATCAGTATCATCGTATAATTTTACTGGATTATTTGTTGGTTCTGAGGGCACCCTTGGGGTTATTACTAAAATCGGGCTTAAAGTAATTCCCTTACCTAAATCTAGGAAAATGGGGCTTTTTATATTTGATTCAATTGAATCAATCATACAAGCAGTTATTGAGTTAAGAAAAAATGGAATTATACCGAACTTGCTCGAATTTATGGATGAAACCACAACAAAAGTAAGCTTTGAATATCTTGGTGGAGAATTTCTTTCATATCCTAAAGGAATTGTATTATTGGCAGAAGTTGATGGGAACAAAAACCAAGTTGATTCTGATTTTACAAAATTATTTAATATTATAATGAAATATAACCCAAAATTTCACAAAATAGCAGAATCCGATGAGGAAAGAGAAGTTTTGTTAAATGCAAGGAAAGCAGCGCTACCAGCTCTCTCAAGAATTAAACCGTCATGTTGTATAGAAGATTGTACAGTTTCAATCGAAAAATTCGCTGAGTGTGTTCAAAAGATTAAGGAAATTACCGAAGAATTAAAATTAGATAATATAGAGATTGCCAATTTCGGACACATGGATGGAAATATGCACCCAACATTTTTATTTAATGAGAATAATGAATCTGATCGTAAATCACTATTAGTAGCTATGAAATACTTATACGAAAAAATTGTAATACCGTTAGGAGGAACAATTACCGGCGAACATGGAGTAGGTTCTGTTAAAACTCCCTTTCTCAATCTAGAATATGATAGAGAAACTTTAAATCTAATGAGAGAGATTAAACTTTTTTTTGATCCCAATATGATCCTTAACCCAGGTAAAGGAAAAGGAGACCCTCGTATAATTAAAAGTGTAGAGTTAAATAGAAAATTAAAGATTCTTGGAGATTTAGCGTTATCTTGTATGAGGTGTGGATTCTGTATACCGCTATGCCCCTCTAAGGACTATTATAAATTCGAAGCATATACCCCAAGAGGGAGATTAAGTATATTAAATGGATTAGTCTATGGAGATTTGAAATTATCAGAAAAAGTCAATGAAATTTTGCATACTTGCATTCTTTGTGGTGCATGTTCTGTATTATGCCCTGCAGGAGTGAAAACTTATGAAATTTTTGAGAAAGCCAGAGAATTAATACATAAAAATAAAAAATTTTAAAAAATTATACCTATAATTTATCTTTTTTTTCTAGCTCGCATCTTTGTCTTCTCAATAAATTCAAGGCAAACTCCTAATACATCTATTGTATCAAAATAGTCCCATTTTAGATTGACAAATTGACTAGCATTAACAGATTGAAATCCCATTTCTTTCATTTTTGTTGAATATGATTCTAGATTCTCAATATATACACCATAATGATGTAATCCCTCTTTTCCTTGCTCAATAAATTCCTTATAAATACTATCTCCATCAACCCATTGGATTAATTCTAACTCTAACATACCCAATTGGCTAAACCCTACCTTTATATCAACGATAGTGCGTTTATCTCGAAATTGGGTATCCAGATTTGGAACGTCTATAATTTGAAATTTTGGTAAACCTAGGGTTTCTTCCATCAATTTAGCTTGTTTTTCAATATTTTTATAGACATATCCCAATTGTCCAATTTTCAGTTCAGAAAATTTTATCTCTTCCAAAGCATTGTCACCAAATAAATTTTAATATTTTAATTTGGATCTTTAAAATTTTATTTTTAAATATTATTTCCCTTATACATTTAATATATTAACTTTAATTATTTTTAAGAAATTGCTATCTTAAGAACGATTATGATTTGGAAAACTCGTATAAATCAGACGACAAAAACAAAATATCCTGTAATTATGGGAGCTTTTGTAGGATTAGGTAAAACAGATTTTGCTGCTCCATTTTCTGAAGCTGGTGGCTTGGGAATTATCACTGCCTTAAATTTTAAATCTCCTAACCATCTTAAAAAAGAACTCGAAAAAATGAAAGAATTGACAGAAAAGCCATTTGGTATAAATATTTCCGTGCTTCCACCACAAGTGAAAGGAGGACATCACTTAACAGAGAAATCAAAAAACGAATATTTAGCATATATCGAGGTTGCACTTGATGAAGGAGTTAAAATTTTTACAACTTCAGCGTATCAAGCGACATTTATTGGAAAGAGAGTACATGAGGCTGGATGTTATTGGTTTCATAAGGCTGCTACAATAAAACATGCCATAAGTGCAGAAAAGGCAGATGCAGACGCTGTCACCATCGTTGGATTAGAAGGAACAGGTTTTAAAAATCCTCTTACCCAAACAACCTTGGTAAATATCACAATGGCAAGAAGGTTACTTAAAATTCCAATTATTGCAGCAGGAGGCATCGGTGACGCAAGAGGATTTTTAGGGGCTATTGCAATGGGCGCAGAGGCTGTTTGTTTTGGAACAGCGGTTATGGTATGCGAAGAAAGTCCTGCAGCATTAAAACTGAAAGAAAAATGGATAAATGAAGATATTTTTACGGAGGATTACCACCAAAAGATTTATCATCTTAAATTAAGAGATACGGTTCTTCCTTCAATGGCTGTTGGTCATCGAAAAAAAATCATTCCTATAAAGGATTTTATCGAAGAAATTATGAATGAATCAGAAAGGATATTAAGATCTTGGGGATTCACGGCAGAAGAGTTTAATACAATTTCCTAAATGTTAAACTATATAATTCTTTATTTTTTCTACGAATTCCTGAATGTATTTAATAAATTTTTTCCTACCAAAAATTTTTAAAATAAAATTTGATCTTTAATAATAGATATGTCATCACCTCCCCCTCCACAAACTCCTAATTCAAGAAGTTCTAGGAGATTTGAAACCAGAGAAATAGTTGAAATAATAAGAAATGCGATGGAAATATATGACGATCAATGGCAACAAGAATCCAATTCAATTAGAGCGGTTCCCAGATATCAAGAGGATTATAACAAACTTACAGAGGAAGAAAAGGAAAAATTTCATGAATTCTTAGAAATGGGTTCGATTTGTCCAATTTGTAAAGCTAAAAATCATGTAAATTATTTAAAAAAATCTTATTTTAATAAAAAACCTGATAAAATAAATCTAAAAAATAATTTATTGAAATTAATGGAACAATCTAAAGATTTTAGTAAAAATATCTCAATTGGAATACCTTGCTGTAACTGTTATAGAAAAGTTTTCAATCAAAATAAATCTAATTTAACTACATCACTGAATAGATCGAATTCGCATATGCGATTGAAGAGAGCTCTCCATTACGATCTCCAATATTTTTTAAAAATATCTAAAAAAGCTAATATTTTTAGATAAAGAGTAGGTTTAAATCATATTAGATTATTATTTTGTTTATTTTTCTCCGAGAATTCCTAAGATATTAATTTAAGGCAAATATCCTTAAATAATTACAATTCCTTACCTTAATTTAGAAAATTACACCTTAAGAAATTTCAATGAAATTGAGTTTTTTAATGTCGGCAGGAGCAATCCTTATATACAGCAATGCGATGCGTTATGTAATGAGCAATTAGGCGCAGAAGGAATTAAAAACTAAAATTTATTAATAATTTAACTCTGATTCCTCTCTAATTTAATATTAAGTTAACGGACTTGCGATCAGCATAGAGATATAAGCTAACTATAGGAGTGATCTGTTGGGTATTTTTTTAATATCTGTTTTAACATCATATATTTTATTTCCTCCTCCTTACAATTATTTTCTTTTTAGTTTTTTTTCTAGGTATTCATAATTCGAGATTTATCATTCTCCTTTTGATTTTTTGTTAGATATATAATGAGAATTGCTACATTTTCCATTTTTATTTTCACACTTTCAAATTACTTACACATTTCAGTTAGTTTATTCTCAATCCAATGATCCAAACCTATTTCACATATTCTTGGAAGGTTCTTAGGGGCATTTTCAGAATGAGAAAATCGAATTTTAAATACTTGACAAGGATAATCTTGGCACTCTGTACAGATTTTTACGCCTTGTCTTTTTCCACACTGACGAATACGACAAAGACGACATTCAAACCACATATCTTTTTCAGAACCTTGACAGCCTTCACATACCAAATTTGAAGCATCAATCTTAATTCCCAATTCTTGGCTTAAAGCTTTTGCTACTTTGGCTTTTGCACCCTTATCACCTGAGTGAACTGCTTTATAAAGATCACAATCAGTTCCACAAAAAATGCCACAATATCCTAATAATTGATACTTGTTTTTCATTTTATTTTTCATCTATGATGTATTTGTATAGAGTCCAATAATATTTAAATATTTTGTATTCAATTCATAAATTGATCAAAAAAATGAACATGGTCCAAGAAGAAGAAATGAAAAAAGAAAAAATAGTTGATGATCTTGATAAACGCATCCTAGAAGAATATCAGAAAGATGCTACTATAGCTTATAGAATATTAGCCAAGAAAATTGATGTGCCCTCTTCAACAGTATTTTCACGAATTAAACAAATGAAAGAATCTGGAGTTATAAAAGGCATAATTCCCTTAGTCGATCCTATTGCTTTAGGTAAAACAACAACGGCTTGGATCCAAATTAGTCTTGAAAATGAGGTTGATTGTTGTGAGTTCGCTGAAAAAATCGCAAAACAACCATATATAATGGAAGTATATGAAATAGCAGGAGAATGGGATATACTTATAAAAGTTAAAGTCGAAGACAATCTTACTTTGCATAATTATACAAAAGATATTAGCACTTTGCCCGGGATTAGAAATATGGCATCAATTATTGCCTTTAAGACGGTAAAAGAGGATCCTAGAATTCCACTTTAATTCAAAGCTATAAATTATAATATGAACATTGCATTATGTAATGAGCGATTAGATGCTGAAGGGTTTAAAATATGAAGCAAATATCTATTTTTAAAGCTGGGTTTAGAAACTTTATTTTGTATCTTTAACTTCAAAACATTTAATCCCTCATATCTCAAAGTATTCCAAATAATCTGTGTAATTTTTAAGTTAAAACGAAAAAAATAGTTAAAATTGATTATAGGATTAGAAATATCTCTTTGATAATAATAATCATACCTGTTTTATTACTGGTCATTTAGACTGTAAGCTTTTCAAACGATCATAAAAAAACATTATAAGTAATTATCCAAAAATATGTTAAAAACTCAATTTTAAGATTTTTAACTCTTTTCCCAAGAATTTCCTCAAATGCTTGCCTTGTTGGAAAATTCTTTAATATTTCGTATTCCCGTCCATCTTGTAACTTTCTTATTTGATATGTGTTCCCATCATTATCAATTCGACATATTGGAATACTGCTTCCCGCTATATGACAATTGTCTATAAAGATAACAAGAGCACCTGGTTGAAGCTGGGAATGAAATACATTGATAAAATCGCTCAATTTAGATACTAATATATGAGACCACTATGAAAACGCAAATCCAGCTGTAAAATTACCTCGAATTTTTTTCAAAGAATAGGAATCATCTTGGATAAAGGTTACTTTTTTCAATTTAATTAGCTTATTTTTTGCAATTTTAAGAACTTCATTATTTATATCAGTAGCAGTAATAGATTTAGCAACGGAGCTAATAATTTTAGTCCAATAACCTGTTCCACATGCTATTTCAAGCACATGATGTTCATTGAGTAAATTCTTGAGTAGAATGCGAATTGTTTTTAAGTCAGTTTGTCGTTCAGGTCTTTCATAGGTCAAATCATATTCATTTGCTCGATCGGCATACTTTTCATATGAATCTTTTCTTGATAAATACTCACCATATCATATATTGTTGGAGCTATACAGATTAACTTTTTATTCATATTCATTTTCGCTTTCTTAATCATATTGATGAAATCCTCACTAAAATTATGAGGCCTGATAAAAACAATAGTAGAAAAATTTGGATCACTATCAAGAGCTATAAGTGCTTTATAAAATACATCGTATACCGTTCCGCTTCCACCTAAATCAAGAGGATTGCGAATTATTGTATTTACTTCTGGTAAAAATTGGCTCAACCTTTCCTGTGTCTTAAAAGCTAGTTTTGGCACATTGATATTATATTTTTCCATTATATCCGTTGTTTCGATTGAAATACCTCCACCAAGAGTAAGTATGCCCACATTCCTATTTTCGGGTAAATTTAAAAAATGAAAACCCATAGCTAATGTAATTAATTCAATAGCACTGCCCACCAGACAAGCTCCTGTTTGTTTTGGTATAGCTTTCCAAATTTTCTTAGAGCCTGCTAATCCTCCTGTATGGGAAAAAACGGCTTCTTTAGCAGATTCTCCAAATCCTACCTTCCATAAAATTACGGGTTTTCCTTTTAATGATAATTCTTTAACAACCTTTAAAAATTCTTGACCAATTTTCTTATTTTTAATATTTTCTAAATAAAGTCCAATAATCTTCGTCTCATCATCGTTAATGAAATACTTTAAAAAATCTACAAAATTTAAATCTACTTGATTGCCGATTGATATAACTTTACTCGAATACGTTCCATAAACGTATGCTCCCATATTAGATAAATAAATTGCTAATCCTCCTGACTGACAGATCAATCCCAAATTCCCAGATTTGGTTGTTTGAAATCTATTTATGGCTAATTTGCTTTTAGGAACATAGATTCCCAAGCAATTCGGCCCTAAAAATCTAATATTGTACTTTCTTGCAATTCTTATAAGTTCTTGTTCAAGTTCTGGTTTATTAATTTCAGAAAATCCTGATGAAAATATAGTTACAAATGGAATGTTCTTTTTTCCTACTTCTTCTAATATACTAGGGCATAACCTCGCAGGAACAGCGATAATAACATAATCGATTGGTTGACTATCTGGAATCTCTAAAATTGAGCTGTAAATTTTAAATCCTTTTAATTTTTGCCCCTTCAAACGAGGATTAAAAAGAAAAATTGGTTTATCAAAATTGATTTTCATAAGAACGTTTAGGAAATATCCACCACCGAAATCTTCATTATTAACTCCTATTATCCCAACAGCTCTAGGAAAGAATAATCTATCAAAATCTTTCAATATTCAATTAAAAAAAATAGTTAATAGAAAATAACTCTTTCTTTTTTAAATTTTTAATAATAATGTCTAATAATGCGATAAGTATTATCAGAGTACAAGTATTTGGTGTTAACTAATTCTCCGAATAAAATTAAAAAAACCCAATATGAAATAATTTTATTTCACATAAAAATATTAATAAAGATTTTATCTATAATAATGAATATGTCTTCATCAACTACTCCACCCCCACCCCCACCTCGACGTAATATGAGATTGATCTCCTTAACAGAAATATACGAATCACAAGGAATAGACCTAACTCAAATTTTTTCAATTCAAGACATATTGGAACAAGGACGTCTTCGATATGTTAGAGAATATAATAAGCTTTCAGAAAAAGAAAAGAATTATTTTCAAGAGTTCTTGGAATTAGGCTCGATTTGCCCAATTTGTAAATCAAAGAACCATGAAAGTTTTTTAAAGCGATTTTATTTTAGTAAAAATCAGAGAAATATAACCATAAAAAATATGTTGTTAAAAATAATGGAACAAACAAAAGGTATGAGTTATAAGTTATCACTTGGAATTCCATGCTGTAAATGTTATAGAAAAGTTTTCAATGTAAATAGAAATAACTTAAACGGACAAGCACGAAGAATTGAATTGAGGAATGGATTAATACGAATATTGGAAAGAAGAAACAGATAATTAGTCTTTATATTAAATGATTCTTAGACCTAAAAAATACAATTTGAATGCTTTAATGAGAATTATTTTAAAATATCAATAAATCGTTTCCTATATTTTTTTATTTTTTGACCATATTCATATAATGCTAAATAAGATTTTGCTGCCCTTTGAATTGTCGGATATATTAAAAAATCATTTTCTTTAAGCATTTTATAGAATATTTGCCGATCCTCATCAGGATATTCATGTAAAATAATTATAAGGATTTTATTAAGAGAATGCACATAATCCTTAATTCTAATTAAATTTTTAAAATAGCCTTGGAACCATTGTCCGCCAAATTTTCCGGGTGTATCAGTTTCTATTATTACCAAATCTATGTTTTCTGAAATGGCAACCTTAGAGATTTCATAAAATGCATCAATATAAGTAATCCACGGTAAATCTAAGGGATTTGAATAAGAACCTATCTTTATTGGATAAATTTCCATCAATTTTTCTTTTATTTTCCCTTCAAATAGCGGCATATTTAAACCTAATTTGGTTAAGCTATCTGTAGCAAGAATCCCGAATCCTCCAGACCATAAAATCACCAAAGTATTTTTTCCCTTAGGAAATGTGAGTTCCTTATTCAATTTTTCATGATTTCTCTTATCACTAAAAAAATGATTGAACATGTAAGCATAATCAATCATTTGTTCTAAGGATGTTTCTACCTCAATTGTTGGTGTTTGTTTAATAATAGCATCCCAAATATTCTGTTTTGTTGCTATTGACCCTGTATGACTTAAAACGGCTGTCTTAGAACGTTTTGTTGTCCCTCCATTCATAAATAATACGGGTTTTTTCATATGTTTTAGAACACTGAATAACTTCTTTCCTTCTTCCCTGTGAAATCTTGAGAATCCTTCGAAATATACGCAAATAATCTCTGTTTCTTCATCCTGATTGTAATATTCTAAAATATCAGATATTTGCAAATCTACACAATTTCCTATACTAGCGCCTTTAGAAAATTTAAGACCATATCTTAAAAAACCAAATTTTATGAGTTTAGTATGTAGATCACCTGAATGGAAAACACTTGCGATATTACCACTTTCAATTGGGAATAAAAAATGATAAGCATTATGACCCTTAGGGCAATAAACACCCATACAGTTGGGACCAATTGCTCGCGTATTTATTTCCTTATTATCTAAAATTTCTTTTATTTCTTCTTCGATTTGACTTCCAATTTCATCAGATTCACCTGTCCCAGCTGTAAATATGTGGAAAAAATTAACCTTTTTAATACTTAAAATTTTTTTAATAGTCGGAACAAGTATCTCTCTCCTAACTGCTAATATAAAAAGATCAATCGTGTCTGCAGGAACTTCTTCAATTGTTTTATAACACTTAATATCATAAATTTCTGTTTCTGTAGGAGAAATTAAATAGAGATTATCAGTTTTAAATCCCTGTTTTTTAAAACCTTTTATAAAGTAACTTAATTTATATTTTGCTTCAAAAATAGCAATATTTCGTGGTTTGAACAATAAATCTAGTGAATTCAGATCTTTATTATTCATCAATATTCTAATATGGAAATAAAGTAAAAAAAATAACTTTTATTCTTTAAAAATAATTTTTTACTTAAATTTTGTTAAATCTAACTGTCTTATTTTTTTGATTATTCAAATTAATAAAATGTGTGTCTCTCAAAATCATTAATAACGTAAAATTAACAGATTCCGGAAAAAACCCGAATTCTATGCCCTATAGAATCGAATCGACGTATTTAAATTGCGGACAATCTTGACGTTTTTTAAAAACCAATATGATGTGTTTGGATAATCTCATGCGAGATTCAACCCAAATTTATACTTTTTTTCTCTCAATTACCTTAAATCTCATTTTTTTTTACTTACAGATGTAAAATACCAGTCTATGTCCATGTCTAAGTCAATGTCTTAGTCTAAGTACAAGTAAGGGTTTGTTCGACAAAGACGCCTAATAATTAGATATTTAGAATGAGAATATATATCGAATAGGTTGTATGTATAAAAAAAAGAGAGATTTCTCGACAAAAAAAGTGGAAATTTAGCCAATTAAAAAGGGATTACCATAAATTGATGCATTACTCATCTGGAACTTAATCTTGAGAAAAAAAATTTAAACAGGAATATCTCTTTTGTTAAAAATTACTATTGAGGCAATAACCATAACCACAGAATATCCAGATAGTATTAAGAAATCTCTTAGAACATTTTCATAACTATGGCTAACTAAAATTCTTGCGGGATCATAGTAAAAAAATAGGCTAATTCGCTTTATTTCTTGAATATCTTCTTCGAAATAACCGTAAAAATACCCCACTATAAAAAACAAAACCATCATCCCAAAAGCTAAACTAGTTGCTCTCTTTCTATTCAAGAAGACTGAAAAAAAGAATGCAGTCGTGGTTAAAGAAACAACAAACAAAAAAGCCCAAGTTAATGCCCAAAAGAGTTCTGAATAATCTATCTCTTGATCTTGAAGATTTGGTGAGATTTCAAACATTATAAAGGTTACAATTCCAATGAAAAGTAAAACTAATAGAATAGAAAAAATAAATCTCATATATCTCCCAAGAATAAATTCCCTTCGTTTCAAAGGTTTGCTTAGAACTAGGTCTATTGTCTTATTCTCTATAGTAGTTGGTATATCTTGTCCCGCCTTTAAGATAAAATAAATTCCAAGCCAAAGCCAAATCATTGAAAGAAATTCAACTGTATAAAGTCCTCCAATTGTTCCTAAATCAAATGCTGATCCTACAATGTTCTTGATTATATCTGGATATGCGTCTATAATTTCTTCAAAACCCGCAAAGAGTTCGGGATCAAAAATTGCTATAATCATTATTACAAACAGACTCATAAAAAGAGATAGTATAAATGTAGCTTTAAAGCTCTTTTTGATTTCAATTTTTGCGATAGTAAATAATTTCATTATCTCTCCTCCTCTGGATTGTCAATTTCATAATATTTCATAAAGATATCCTCGAGACTTGAATTATTAATATTGAAATCTTTTATATATTCCCCAGCCCATTGCATTTCACTAATATCATGCAGTAAATTTCTTTTTTTCTCTGGAGTAATCAAAAATTCAATGCGATTGACACTCTGTGATTTAACTGATGCACTAGGAAACTGAGATTCTAGATATTGTACAAATTCCATCAATCCAGCATTTGATGTGAATTCTAGTTGAAAACTTTTCAATCCTTTCTGCTTTAGTTCGGAAATTTTTGAAATCTCCACGATTTTGCCATTGCGAATAATAGCAACTCGATTGCAGAATTTCTCGACTTCTGAAAGGAGGTGCGAGCATATAAAAACTGTACAGCTAGTTTTTTCTTGCCTTTCTCTTATAATCTCAAAGAATTCTGATTGAATTAACGGATCCAGTCCAGCTGTTGGTTCATCTAAAATTAGTATATCAAAATCTCCCATCAATGATGTAAGTATTCCCACCTTTTGTCTGTTGCCCTTGCTTAATTCTTGGATTGGACGACTTACATCTAACTTTAATCGTTCGGCGATATTTTTAATCTCATCCAAGTTAAAAGAAATATCATAAAGCTTACTTAAATATTTACAAATTTGAATAGCATTAAATTCAGGTTCTAAACCAAGCTCACCCGGAATATAACCAATATGATTACGATAAGCTGTGTCTTTATTAGGGTTGATTTTTTCCCCTAAAATTGCAATTTCTCCCTTAACACCTCTCAAAAGTCCTAATATAGACCTAATAGTGGTGGTTTTTCCCGATCCATTCGGTCCAAGAAACCCGAATCTTTCTCCTTTTAATATACTAAATGAAATATCATCTACCGCTTTAACTACTTTCTTTTTAGTTTTATAATATTTCACTAAATTTTTAACTTGAATTACTTCCATGTTATTGAATTTAGTTGATTGTAATATATTAATAAATGAGCTTTTTTTTTTTGTATTCGAGAAAAAGTTAAAAATAATCTGAATTAAACAATAAATTATTTAATAAAATTAAATATTCTTAACTACATTAATTGTGAGGAAAGTATGAATTATAAGGAAATAAAACGAGTTTTAGTGGTAGGGGCAGGCACAATGGGTCATTCCATTGCACAAGTATTTGCTCAACATGGAATTGAAGTTGATCTGGTTGATATAAAACAATCAACATTAGAACATGCTCTTAACTTAATAAAATCAAATTTGGAAATATTAGCAGAATTTGGACGAGTGTTAAATGATGAGATTTCGGAAATTATTGAAAGAATTCATCCCTCAACCAATCTCATAACTGCCGCTCAAAATGCGGATTATGTTATAGAAGCAGTGAACGAAAATCCGGATATAAAGAAGACAGTTTTTTCACTATTAGATAAAAATTGCTCTGAAGATATAGTATTGGCAAGTAATACTTCAGGACTAGATATTTTTAGCATTGTAGAGGTTAAAAAACCTGAAAGATTAGTAATTCACCATTGGTTTTGTCCACCCCATATAATTCCATTAGTTGAAATAGTGCCAGGACCTAAAACACCTCCAGAACTGATTTCTTTCTCGGTTAAATTAATGGAAAGCCTTGGTAAAAAGCCAATTGTATTGAAAAAATTTACGCAATTATTTATTATCAATCGAATTCAAGGTGTTTTAAATCTCCAAGTTTATGAGATGATAGCAAAAGGCTGGATAACTCCCGAAGAAATTGATCTCGCAGTGAAAACTAGCTTGGGTATTCGATTACCAATTGTAGGTTTAGTTCAGACTCAAGATTTTACAGGACTTGATTTAATTCTTGATGTTCAAAAAAATATGCGTATGAATCGTAGATATCCTCAAGTGGAGAATTTAGTAAAGCAAGGACGTCTTGGTATTAAAACTAGCAAGGGTTTCTATAATTATGAAGGACGGAATGAAGAAGAAGTACTTAAAAAGAGAGATAGACAATATTTAAAAATGCTAGATTTTCTTGAAAAAATAAACGCCTTTGAACCGGTTTAGTAATTTTTAATCCTTTATTTCATCAAGAAACACATATTTCTTATCCAAAAAGAATTTGGTAAGATAACCAATACTTAGCGCAATAATAAAACTAATCTCAAGTGGTGTTCCAAAGAAATTAGTAAAAATAAATTGAATTCCAATATTTTCTATAGTCGTTAGAATTGCAAACAAGAAATATTTTATGAATTGTTGGGATGTTTCTTTAATCTCCATGCTTTTCTTCTTAAACACATAAAATTTATCCAAGAAAAATTTAATAATATAAGTAATTCCAACGGCTATTATTGAACCTACGAATTCAGGCATATTGTATGGATCTGTTGAGCAATAAAACGTTTGAATTAAATTAATTTCACTGAAATTCGCACAAATAAATGGTGCTAACCATATCTGATTAATTTTTTGGATTAAATAATTAAGACCAATCATTAGAGCGGCAAAAATAAAATAATATAACATTTGTTTTTTAATTTCATTTTCTTCTTCCATAAAAATCCTCTCTTTTTACATTAATTTTACACCACAGTAGGGACAAAAACGTAAATTTAATTCTTTTATTTCATTTCCACAACTAACACATGTAAGATAATCTAATTCGGTAGATGATGATTTCTTTCTATATTCTGGACTTTCAGGGATTTCTCCCTCTTCAGTTTGTTCGATGCTTTCAAACTCAGATTCTCCTCTATTACGAGAAGAAGATGGCAAACAACAAATCAATGGGAAAAATAAAATGAAGGGAAAATTCAGGTTAAATATGAAAAATAGAATTATTATTAATATTCCAATTGAGAAAAATAATATTAATCTCGCCCGATAATTCATTTCTACTCTATTTTAACTTTTTATCTTATCTTTCCAAGCATCCTTTCTCATTTTTTCATCTTCTATATATTCATCATCCGGTTTTTCACTGACTTCTTCCAATTGAGATTTTGTGGGAATAGCTAATAATGAACTCTGGGATTTGCTTTGAACATGCCATAATGAGGTTGATTCAATTCCTTTTATTTTTCTATATATCAATCTAATTAAATATGATACACCAAAAATACTAAAAGATGTTAATATGTATAATCCTGCCCAACCGTCTCCAATAAATAAAACTGGAAAAAATATCAAACCTGTCGAATAATCTGCATATATTACCCCTAAAATTACCCATAATACCAAAAATATTATACAACACACCAACATTGGAACCGTTTGCTTTATCATCATCTGTTTCATCAAAGCCATATATTCTTTCTGTAATCTCGTAAATTCCTCAGCATCTCCTATAGCTTTATTTAATCGATTTTGCATCTCTTTTGTTTTATCTGTAAGTTCATTCCTTTCTGAAGCTGATTGACCGAATATTTTATTAAACACTAATCGACTGAAATAAACAATAACAGTTATCAGTACAATTTGTAAAATTATTATCTCATTTGCCATCTATTAAATCACTTAATATGATAAATCTGTATTCAAATTAAATTTTGGTAATTTACTTTTAAACTAAACAGAATAAAATTAATGTGTATAATAAACTTACTCATCTTAAATTTCCCTTCAAATAAGCTGAAATATACTTCTCATATAATAACTTAAGGCTTGTCGGTATTGAAGTAGCGATGGCGCATCCTAGTCTGCATCCATCACAAAAATCATAATCATCATGTTTTTCCATAATTTCATATACTTCTTTAGATCGATATATTTTAGAGAGAGGTATCTTTAAAGCATTAAAACTATTTATTGGGTGAAGCTTGCAGGGATAATCTACTTTTCCATCTTGTCTTACAAAGATGTAAGATCTAGAAACATGACACCTTAGAAAATTTTGGTAATACCTTGGAGGGCCCCCAAATCCTCCATTCCTTATTATCAATACTGTATAGAGGTCAGTTACCATATTAGAATATCTCTTTCGTAATTTTAAGACATTAGAACCCCATATATTTATATCTGGAATAAAATCATTAATGTTTTCTATTCTATAAGCCTTACCATTTATCTCCCGTGTAATATCTTCAACGGGTAATATTTCTATTGTACAATTTAAATCGTTTGCTAGAGAAACCATATCCTCCATCAAATTAAGATTTTCTTTCATAACAACAGTAGAGATAATCCCATTTATTCCTCTATCTTGCGCAATTTTTATTCCTTCAATAGCTTTATCAAATACCTTAATCCCTCGATATCTATCATGTAATTTTGCATTAGGAAAATCAAGTGAAATCAATATATAATCTAAACCGTCAAAAGGATATTTTTTAAGCAATTTTGGTAATAAAAAACCATTTGTAGCAACACCCGTATAAAAAGAATAATTTTTTCCAATATATTTAATAAGATCTGGTAGATCCTTTCTTAATGTTGGCTCCCCACCTGTAAAAGAAACTGAATTTACTTTTAATATGTCCAATTGGTCAATTATACTCTTTATCTGTTCCGTTGTCATATCTGGTCCTAAAGCAGATTTTGGAATTGAATGTAACGTACAAAAGGGGCATTTACCATTACAATCTAGCGTTAGTTCAACTTGGGCGCTGTATGGAGTTGGAATATTAAGAAGATTGTTTTTTACTAAATTCTTAATGTATCGAAACCAATTAATTTTTTTAGCTGGAATACTATTACCTTCCTCTAACTTTATAAATAGTTATTTCTATTAGTAATAAATATCAATTATACAATTTGATTATATATAATTCCCAAATTTCATAAGTTTTTTTATCTAATAACTCGTTCAATTAAAATTAACCTTTTTTTTTGTAATTTCTAAACTTATAAATTATATATTCTATGTACAAAAAAAGATTTGTACGTGTTATAAAATCGGAATTATGTAAACACAACAATTTTTTAATATAAAAAAATATATTTTATAATAGTCAAGCCAATAAAAATTTTTATAAGGGAGTACTTCAGCAGGGTTAAGGACTTATTTATGCCAAAGGACAATTCAAATTATATTTCAGAGTCAGATTTTTATGAAAATCTTCATAAATATCTCTCCTCTAAAAAAAAAGAGAGAAAAAAAAATATGGAGATAAAAAAAAAGGAAAGGAAATAAATTTAAGATTCATTTAAATCGAATTTTTTAAAAAAGAGAATTACCTAAATATATGTCAATTCTGTTCTCTTAAACTAAATTATTAGTTCTAAAGTTATTTCTACATTCTTCTTTGTATGAACCATGATCCCCGAAAATGGTTCCAATAAAAGTACTGTTCAATAGAAAACCTATTTCTAGAGTAGATACCATTAAACCGATTTTAAATCTAGAAGTATTCATATAGATTCTTGCTAAGAGTGGAATGAAAAATGTTAAATAAAAGAATCCTAAAATATTGAGACATACTACGTTAATCATAGTATAGAAGTCTTCTGTGAATTGTTCATCTTCATTTGAAATCGGATATCACATTAAGGTCGATTTCTGGGTTATAATAAACTTTAAAATCTTAAAAAAAGCTCTTGCATCTCTAATTCTAAAGGAATTTCTAGTTCTGTTAGGATACTTGCAATGGTCTTTGACTATCTTCAGGTGTCCAACAACGATCCCCCATTTAAATTTTCCATTTCTATCATAGGGAATGGTATAAGCCTTAATCGTTAGAAACCCTTTAACTTTCTTTAATGGTTTAGGTAATATTTTTTTAGGATTTCAGGTTCTTCAGAAATATCACAAAAGGAGATCCCTTATTGTAAAACATCATGCGATATTTGTTCGAAATTAAATTAGTAAGGAAAATATTGAGAAAATTTTTAGGGCTTTTAATGTCTTTAATGAAAAAACTATAAAGGATTAATTTTTTTTTTCATTTAACTTTTAAGGAAATATCCCAAAACTTTTAATTCTCTAAAACTTTTAATTCTTCGAAGAATTCGCAACTCGTAGAAAATGCTTTCTCACTAAAGAATACAAATATAGTTTGAGGGAAATTCTATCTTATCTAGTTATTAAGTTTCAAGAGGTTATTCGTAACAACTTTAATTTTAGGAATTACTTAATCGATACTTTCTCTCACGTTACCGCTGTTTCTCGGGCTAATTGTCGATATTATCATGAATTCATCAATACCCTTGGAGAATCATACTTTTCTACCATCCAAATCATGTCTTTTGGGTAATTGGACAAAATTAAAACCGGAGACCTCATAAGTAGAGAAAAAATGTTCGGAAAATTAATATATAAAGAATTTTTTTAAAATCATAGCTTATCACAGTTCTACTAATCACTCCGTATTCTAAACCAAATATTTATCACTTGTAATTATATGAGGATAAATAATAGAAATTCTATTGTCTTGTCCTAGAATTTTATAGATTGCTTCTTTACTATTTTGCCATAAAAAGAAAAGTTGTTTTAAATTAAGCCCTTTTGGTATAAATGGAGGCTTTTTAACACCACTTTGTCTATATAACTGCCAATTTTTTGATATTTTTTCCACATTAGAATTATAAATTTCTGAACCCGGGTAGGGTATCATTATGGCTACTCCAGCTGAATTAGGTTTTAATTTCTTTACGAGATTAATAGTGTTTTGTAGTGTTATTCTATTTTCACCGGGATTTCCAACAATTAAGCTATAATTCACATAAATATCAATAGACTTTGCTAACTTTGTCGCAGTTTTTATCTGTTCAATAGTTATATTTTTTTTTAAATTCTTTAATATCTGAGGATCACCAGATTCTACTCCAAAACTCATATACTTACATCCTGCTTTTTTCATTAATATTAATAATTCTTTATCTACACAATCAACTCTAGTTTGGCATCCCCATATTATATCTAATCTGTTTTTGATAATTTTTTTGCATAATTCTATAACCCTTTTTTTGTTTAAAGTGAAGATATCATCTTGGAACTTAAAATATGAAGTATTGTATTCATCTTTGACTGATATTATTTCATCTATTACATTAGAAGCACTACGTTCTCTAAAACTTCTGCCATGAACACTGGATACACAGCAATATATGCAATTATATGGACAGCCTCGAGAAGAAATTAAACTACCTTCTGAACATTCGTGACTTCCAATTGAATGTAAAAATCTATTATAATGTTTAATCGGTGCTAAACTTCTTTCTGGATATGGCAATAAATCTAAATCACTTATTAAAGGTCGAGAGGGAGTTACTATGGTTTTGTCATTATTTCTATAAGCAATTCCTTTAATGTTTGATAATTCATAATTTCCTTTATTATACATAAGAATTTCTTCCATTGTAAGTTCTCCTTCTCGGATTACAACTATGTCGCATCCATTAATAAGATCTAATGTCTTTTTAGGAAGTGAAGAGGCATGATAACCTCCTAAAATAATTAAACTATCTGGAGAATGCTTTTTTATTTTTTTTACAATTTTCTGTATATTATAAATTGAAGAAGTAAAGGAACAAGACAATCCAATTATGGGTGCTTTGAATCTAACTATTTCTTCAATAAAATCTCTTATTGGGAAATTGTACCTTATTATTTCCGAATGTTCTTTATTGAATAATTTAATTATATCAATTGGAACATATTTAATATATCCGTCTAAATAGCCTACTCTATAACCTTTATTTAATAAATAACTAGCAATATACATTAAACCTAAAGATGGAGTTAAAGCATCTGGTAGTTGAATCTCTGCGGGTACATCAACTAATAAGAGATCTATGTTTTTCATTAAAAACTACCCTATTTGGGATTCTTTACTTTTTTAATATTCAATAAACTAATCGATTGTGGGTTTCCGCAAGTTCTATTAAAATTTTCATCTAAATCATAATTTATATTAAATCCAAATTTCTGGTTATTACTTTTAGACAAAATTAGATGAGGTTGTATTTTTATTCCTCCTGTATGATAATTTAAAAGTGAATTTTCATTCAAGAATACACTTCTATAGAAATGTTTAATAGCAGGAGAAATTTCGATTTTTTTTAAACTATTAATACAATCTTCTTTTAAATTAATTGAAATCTTTGGATTTCGAATTTTATTATTACTTTCAACGATCTTAGGCATGATAAATATTGATTTACAAGGTTCCATTCTTATATTTTTAATTATTGATTTCTTAAACTTCAATTTGTTATCAATTAATTCCAAGCAAGAAGTCTCAATCTCATATAGTGTTTTATAATTTGAGATATTAAATAATCTAAAGTCAATATAATATTCTGGAGTGAAATCTAAACCATTAGAAGGTAATAGAGTAAACACTAATTCCGGAATTATTATAATATTTTCTTGTATATTATCATTATTTAATAATTCTACTTCCAAATCGATATTTAATTCGGATTTATCTAAATAAAAATGTTTTTTTAATAGGAAATTAAAATTCTTATTTTTATATTTAAAGTTCTTCTTACATTTCAAATTAATACTTAAATTATCTTTTTTGTCAATAATAAATAAAGAATCTGAAAAATTACCTAAATATGTGCTAATTCCGTTCTCTTCAATTGAAATATTAATTCTAAAGCTATTTCTACATTTTTCTTTGCGAGAACCGTGATCCCCGAAATTGGTTTCCAATTCTGAATCTGGTTCCGTAAAACAGATATTCGTAGATAGATTTTCAGTACTTCTATCAATTTGTTTATAATTAATTATAGGACTTAATAATGACAAAATCTCATTATCATTGGATTTAATTAATTTAGTGCTACGAATTTGATGGAAAATAATATGAGAACCTTTCAAACTGATAATAACTTTTTGAAAAATATTTTGAAGAAGTATTTCTTTCAATCCATTTTTATTCCAATCGATTAATTTAATCATATCAAAACAATGATTTTGGTTTAAATGATCCAACATTCTAAAACAAAGAAATTCAGCAATATCAAGAAAAGATAGAGCCATAGAATCTAAGTGGGGTTGGTTACCAAAGTTCGGATGTCTAGTTGCCCATTTACCATCTTCAATATAGGACATATTTCTAAGTCGATTTATAACATGATATAATTTAGATACAATTGGATTTTCAAAAGTTTTTGCAATTTCTTTTATTAAATAGAATCTATCTGGGGAATATAAAAGATTTGAAAATATATTCACACCTATATCTTTAACTTTTGAAGAATAAGAAAACTCTCTTTTAAGTTTTTTAATAAATAGAGTATCTATACGGTTTTGAAGGTTCTCTAGATAAAGTGTTTGACAATATACTTTCCTAAGTTTAGGATCAGAAAAAATTAAACCTCTAATCCCTCTGTTTGCGGACCAGTTTTTAAATTCAGGATAGGAATTACTTATTTTAATTGGATAAGTATCTAAGAAACCTTGTTCATGAAAATATGATCGCAAAGTGGTTAAATTCAGACTTTTATTTTTTATAATGAGTTTGAATAGATCCTTCAACCAAATTAAATCCTCTTTAGGTTCACCACTCCATTGACCTAATCGTTCCGCATCACTAAAAATTAAAATAATTGGCTTTATATTATTCCCCAATTTCTTGGAATACTTTAAGATTTTCTTTTTTTCATTGAGAATTAAATTAAGATAATCTAATGGCGTAATACTGATATCATTTTGATTTCTCTTTTTTCTCTTAAGTAAATAATAACGATATTTACTATGCATTGGAATTGTATAAATTGGCATTCCTTCAATCTCATCCTTAAAAATAAAATTTAAACCTTCATTCGGAATAAATGGAATGACTGTTCTATGAACTGGATCCCTAATATTAAAATATTTATAATAAAGATCCATCGAATCTCCAGGTTTGACGGCGTACGATTCAAAATAAGTCTCAGCGTCTAAATATATTAAGGGTGTTAAATCTAAAAATTTTGAGGCATGAGCTATTTTTTGAGCAAGTCTTGCACTTAATTCTCGTTCAACAACGTGAATTCCAAACAACTCTTTAGGATTCACCTTAAAAATTTTCCTAAAAAGATCTAAATAACTCTTTAATTGAAAAAGAATGTCATCAGGTCGAGATGATAATTGAACAAAAGCTTCATCTACGAATCCAGCAATTAAATTAATCTTAGGATTATTAATTAGTTTTTTAATTATTTCGATATGATTTCGATTATTTTGATATACTCGAATTAAAAATGGACCAGAAAAATGTATATTAATATAGAAATGGGGATTTGAAATCATTTCTGAAAGTAGGTTAAACCATGGTTGATATGATTTTGAATAAATTTTCTTCCATATTTTATATGGTTGCCAATACGGTTGATGAAAGTGAAATATAAAACAGATATTAACGACTTCATCAATTTCATAATTTGATTTTTCATCAAATTTCATCTTTTTACTCTCTTTTCTTTTTGGGAAATGATATATTATGTATTTTTCTTGTAATTATTAAAATCTCATTATCTTTAAAACGTGGAGAAACTGTATAAGGAAGAATATAATACATTAATTTTTGAGGTAAGCGAAATACAATCCTATTAAGAATTTTAGCGAAGAATAAATGGAAAATTAGGTGTAAATATTTTGTAATTTTCCCAGAAATTGGATAATCTGGAAGGAGAAGTGTTTTTATAGGGGTGAAACCTGATTTTTTTAAGGTTAAAAGAAGGGAATTTCGAGTAAAATAGTGTAAGTGTAAATCTGGGTCTAATGGTTCATAACGGCGACCAAATAATCTTGCACATATACTTTCCAAATTGGGTGTAGTAATGAGTAAAAATCCTTTATCAATTAACAGTTTGTTAGCTGCCTGAAGATTGGTAATTGGATCAGTCAAATGTTCAATAATATCAAACATTAGAATGATATCAAATTTATTATGATAATTTGGATCTGAGCTTAAGTCTTTTACTGAACATTCCTTTACATTAAGCTGATACTTTTTTGTAGCATAATTAATTGCCCATTTGGAAATGTCTATTCCTTCACATTCAAATCCAAGTTCTTTAGCTGCTAGAATCGCAAATCCAACAGCACATCCTATATCTAATATTTTAATTTGCTCTCCCTTAACTGGTTTTACAAATTCGAAAAATCTATTAAATATCCATGAAAACTTCTCTTTTCTCCATTCTTCTTTAGGATAATTATTGAAAAAGGCACGTTCATTTGGATTCACAAAATATTTTTTACTTGAGTAAATTTCCTTTAAAAATTTAAATTTTAGTCTTGGTCTTGCATACATATGAGAGCATTTAAGGCAAGATATGATTTTTTTATTTGAGGGGTATTTAAATCTTATATTAAATGACTCTGATGAACAAATTGGACAGTGTGTAATTATTTCTCTTCTTTTAATCGTATTTTCACGCATGGTTATTTAAATCTTGATCCTTTTTCCTAAGATTATTTCCCAGGAGGTTCCTTAACAGCAAGAATGCAATTTCGACAAATGAAATTTAATGGTGCTTCTTCAATTCCATCAGTCCAATGTCTAAATTTCCAGTTTTTTTTAGAATTCCATAGTTCTTTTAAGGTGTGATGTTCGATGTTTCCGATAATCCATTCATTTAACCAATCATTACAGCAAAATGAAACGTTCCCATCATAAAAAATGAAAAACCATTCATATAACCACATCTCAGAATAGCATCCATTAAGGTTTGATACATATATACCTTGTTCAAAATTAAAAGAACTATTATATGGAACATTTCCCGCTCTATTATGACCTGGCCAAAATTCCATTGAAACCCAATTATATTTATTTTTTATTGATAAGGCATTACTTTTTTCATGATCTGGAATATCAACTGAAATAATTGAAACATTAGGCTTTTTATCTTCATTTTCTGCAATGCTTAAGAAAAAGTTAACATTTTTCAAGATTTTTTCATAATTTAATCCCATGTATTCTCGACAAGAGTTTATATCATGCCTGTGAATACTGAATGTCATTGAAGCGATATTCAAATTCAATAGTTTCTGTGATATTTTAGGGGAACATAATAAACCATTTGAACTGAAATGAATATTAACACTAGGAAGTTTATTTCTAACATATTCTAGGTAATCAATAATATTGGGGTCTAAAAGGGGTTCACCTCTAATAAAGGGAAAAATATCCTTAATAGGATGATTTGAAGCTTCATCAATAATATTCTTAAACATCTTTGGTTCCATTACACCTCCAGTTTTTAAACGTGGAGTAGGACAACATAGACATTTAGCATTGCAATCAAAAATTGTTTCTATTGAAAGGCGCTCAGGAAAATGAAGAATTAGATCTTTTTTTTTTTTCATAAATTAATAACTCTATTATCTTAGGAATAATATTAGTTTTATTTTTATTTTTTATTTTTTTACTGAATAAATAATTCCACAAAGATCATCAATCTCTAATGAGAAAGTATTATACCCTTTTTTTTTTAGTAATTCAATTATTTCACCATGTTGATGATTTTCTGTGAAATCATGATATTCTAAAAAAATTCGTTCAATTCTCTCAAAATATTTATTGGGTAATCCAAAAAGTATCTTATATTCTGCCCCTTCAGTATCTATCTTAAGAAGGTCACACTTATGAATTTTATTCTCAATTATTACATCCTCTAGAGTTATTGCCTTAAAATCCATATAGTCCTTGCTTTTTTTGAATATTGAATGAGTTGCCATATTCTCATTAGAAAGAAAGATTCTTAAATTTTCTTGCTCGTCTGAGATTGCTGAATCTAATGGAATGATTTTAGCTCCTAGAGAATTTAAATTTATATTTTTTTTCAATAAATAATAATTACTTGTAACGGGCTCATAAGCATATATCTTTTTGCTCATTTTCGAACAATATATTGAAAATATTCCAATGTGTGCTCCAATGTCAATGATAATAGAATGATCTGGTAATATAAAGTAATTTAATCGGTATTCATCTTCTAAATGAATCTCCCTAATAACGGCTCTATCGAAAGTTCTTGCTCTAAATAAGTATTTCATACCATTTCTCATATTAAATTGATAAATGTAGTTTTCCTTCGTCAAAAAAAGGGAATCCAATATGTAAATTGGCCAATTCTTAATATATTTAATAGATTTTAAGAGGATATCAAATCCTCTTTTATTTATTTTAGATTTTATCTTTTTTATGATTTTTATGATTTTTTTCAATAGTTTCACAATCATCCATTTCTTGATTGTATATAAGCTTATTTGTTTAATCCATAGAAAAGAGCTATTTTTTTTAACTGTTGAATATTTTTATTACAATATTTTTTATATCTCTCACTGGTTAATAAAAGATTTAAGTATTTCCGACCAGTATCTTGCATTTCATCTACATATTGTGCAATTAGACTAATACGGATTAACCATTCTGGAGGTGGAACTTCTTTCCAATTGATTATTTTTTCTAAGGTATGGATAGCAAGTTCAAATTGATTCCGAATCTCGTATTCTAATGCAATCCGAAAAACAGTATTTAATACGTCAATATCATTTTTGGCCCACCTTTCCACATTTCTTAATAGGGCATTTACACGGGATTTTTCATTTTCAATTGGCACTGCAAAAGTTTTGTCAATTCCGTGATATGTAGCTAAATTTCCTAGATTACTTTCATCACTTGATTCAACCAAACACATTGTTGAATCGTAAATATCACTTGGAACGATGAAAGGCTTATCGGGATGATAGTCTCTTGGAAAAATATAGCGCCAAGGGAGGAGAGTAAATGGAGCTATTAAATTCCTCGACACAAAAAAAGGACCACCCCTCTGAGATACTGGAAGGTACATTTTTTGAGTCCAATATTGACCATAAATATTTATCAAATGCTTAATATTTGGATGATCTACAGAACTAGCAATAAATGCTGTGGAGGCCACTAATGAGTCCCAAGCGGGAACCCATCCACTAGGTACATCTTGGCACAATATAAAACCACTATGAGGGGATTCAATTATATCTAGAAAAATTTCTGGTTTTTTCAGATGAACGTCACAATCTAAATAAACTCCTCCATAATTTGCAAGAATTTCTAAGCGTAATAAATCACTTCTGCCGTGGTATGTAATATCTGATAAATATATATCCCAATTTAACCATTGATTTTTTCCTATTTCTTCAATTTCTTTCTCAGACCATAAATTATAATCCCAATCATTTTCCTTACAAAATGTCTTCCACGATTCCATGGCATGAATTGGAGGAGGTCGTGGACCAACCCAAATTTGGTGGATTTTATGAGGTATCATTGTATTATAGGAAGGACTCAAAATAATTCATCTCCATTATGATTTACTAATTTTTTATAATTCTTATGGAAATCTTTTATAATATATAATAAATCATCTACTTTTAAGGGATTAAATGATTTTTTTTCAATTTTTTGATATTTTTCAGCAATAATATTGGAAATGTACCATGAGGGGCTATTGGGTATATCAAAATCATCGAATTCCCACATTTTAATGATAAGATCGAAATTTTCATTTAACCAAATCCCAAATTTATCATCATTATCCCCTCCAAAATTTGTTAAATATGCTTCAGCTTTAGATAAATTGAATTTCTTCTTAAAATTCAATATCCAATTCATTCTTTGTTTGAACGCCCATGTATAACTTAATATTGGTATAGCACCCGTACTTAATTCGTAAAATGGATGATATAAAGGATATCCATTGAAAATAAGTCTATTAGGTTCGATTTCATTCTTTAATTGCCAATTTAATACGAGTTCTGAAACTAAAGAAAATAGGGCAACCTCTTCTTCTTCAATTACAATTAATTCAATGTCATATTGGTTACTCACCTCTTTCAAGGTTTCAACACTTTCGGGTTCCATATTCCATTCCCATTGAGGCCTCATCTCTATATCTGACAGAAGCTCTCCTTTATCTCGAAATTCTGGAGGTAGTCTTCCAATAGGAAGTAATTCCATTTCATTTTGAGATGATAACATCCTCATTAAGCGTAGGACACTTAAATCAAGGAAGCCCTTCTTATATTTTTTCATTGGGGTAAAATTGGAGGTTTTTACAATAATAATGTTCTTTATTTTTCCAGTTTTAAGGATATTGTCATAATATTTAGGAATTCTTTCCGCAATATATTGCCAGATATAAATAAGAGGATCTGCAGGTAGATCAAATCCTCCTACCCAGTTTTTAAGATCTTCTAATATTTTCCAGTCATTTACAAATGTTTGGAACTTGGTAGGTAAAAAGGGGGCATTCATTATGCATGAGAGATAACCTGATATCCGGTGTGCAGTTCCCAAAATTACAGTTGGGCTATAGAGTAATTCTGGAATGTATTTTTTATAATAATTAATTACTTGTTCAGTAGCGATTTCTACATATTTTTCACGTGCTAAGGGAAAATATGGTGTTAATTTAGCACAATCCGAAACTCCACCTAGATAAAATGCAAAAATCTTACTAATGTGCGGCTCTATCGTTCCACAATTGAAAGTTCTAAAAATAGGAATTCCTTTCCAATTACCTTGCAATATGCAAAATTTATTTTCACATAAATAAGATTGTTTAAAAGCAGGTACAGCTGTTTTAAGGTCTATTGATATTTTAGGTCTAAATTTTACGAAATCATAATTAGGGATATCTATATCATCTTGAATGACATTTTCATTTTTTACATTTTTAGTCATTGAAATCCCCTTTATAATTAACGTAATACTTTGACATTGCTAAAATAAAAAAAAAAATTAAAGCACCTAAATCCATCCATTGATAGAACAAATCTATAATAATTATAGGAATTAAATAAAAAAGTATTTTTTCATCTAGATTGGGAAGACTTCTTATCATGGGTTTTAGATTTTCCAAAAATGATGAATCACCTTGCTTAAAAAGATAAAGAGAACATAATCCTAATAGAGCACAAGCTCTAAGAATTAATAAATTGGAGGATGACATCTTAATGAATATATTATAAGTTTTATCATCATCTATTATTAGAGCGTACAGAGTTACAGCTAGAGCTGAGGCAGTTACTACTTCGGGAACTTCATCCTGTAATAATTGTTCTAAAAGCGATTTCACTTTTAGCTTAGCTTTCTCAATTTTTTTTTCCAATAATATGAATATCGTGCCATAGGCGGCTCCCATCCTTAAATTCCAATTTTTGTTAGTAATTAATTCCTTCAATCTAATGATAAATTCTTCAGTTGAATTTAAAAGAGCTGTGTATATGATTGAAGCTGCTAAACGTGTCTCTGGATGAGAGTGTAAAAAATCCCCTAAAGCTTTTTTTGAGCTCGCTATTTTAAGTTCTTGTCCCAATTTGGGATTCGTTTTTTCAAAAAACTTACTCTTGAAATAGGCAGAAAAATGAACTCCCATTAAAATTTCGCCATATTTAGTATCTCTATACCTTTCTGAATCAATTATTTGATGATGGGGGTGAGATAATAATGGTAATATAACAGCTATACCACGGCGGATGTTATGATCCGGATCTTCAAAAAAACTGTGGAGTATAGAATCCCCAGCCGAAGGTGCTAAAGCTAAAACTCCTGCAGTTCTTTCAACTTCAATTTTGCTTTTTAAGAATCTCTGAAATTCTCTTCTTGTATATTTAGAATCATTTAAATAGGAAAAATTAAGATGTGGGAAAATAGTTAATTCCATTATTGCCCATACAATACACGACATAATATGAGAGGATGTCATTCCCTCCAAAGATAAATCAAGTATTTCTTTAATCATGTTATTTATTTTAGAATAGAGAAAGGGTTCAGCCTCAATTGAAATCTGTAGAGGTAAATCATTTATATGGTTAATTATATTGAATATTTCAAATAATGGAGTAAATGGATTTCTAATTTTAGTGCTTTTCAATATTTTTTTATTCAAGGCTCTATTATCTTGAAATTCTATGGCTAAATAAATACCTTTTACATAATCCGTTGATGCATTTGTAATCTCATCCATGTTGTTTTTTTTTAATATCCCCTCAGTGAAACCAATAATAAATTGAATTAATGGATTACTATTATTCTTCAAGGATTTAATCATATCATTGATAGCTATTAAATATTTAAGTGCATTTGACAATTTTCTGATTAATCCTCGCTAATTCCTTGTTTTAATAAATAGATTTTCAAATACATATTTTGTTGCTTCTTACCCATATTAAATCGTTTATTCATTTCCTCAATGAATTTAATATATAGAGGATATCTTAGTGGATTTACATAAGACAGTTTATATATAATTTTAGCCCATACTATTCTCACTCTCCATGGCATCCATATTAATGAGATAAAACTAATTGCAGTTCCCATTATTCTAATTAAGGAATATACAATAAATACCCTTAAATTAGTAGAAAAACCATTTTTTTGAGAGGAATTATTGCTCATTTTTTTGTATTTTACCCCTTAGAGTGATTTCGCCCTATTTAATAAAATATTTAATACTTCTAGAGCATTCTTATCATTTTCAGCTTTCACTTGAGATGCTTTTTCAAAAGCTTCTTGAGCATACTTCAAGTAGGTGTTTTCATTAGAAATAATATCAAGTAGAGCATTTGAAATATCAAGAGGATCATTAAATTTTGGATTTTTTATAGCAAAAGGAATGGCTGAAGATCCTATTGTAGGAATTCCCATAATCATATGCTCTAATAAAATATATGATAGGGTTTCTGTATAAGAAACTTGCATTCCTATTGTCATTTCCGATACAAGTTTAAGTAATTCTTGGTTCGGACAGGAATCATGCCATATTGTTTTGTATTTAAACATTTCTGATATTCGTTTAATGAATGTGTAAACATTTGACTTAAGATTATTAGGTTTTAATAAATGTAATTCAAGCGCAGCATATTTATTGGCGATAGATAAGGCTGTCATTTGAGTTGGAATGTTTTTAAAGGGAATTAGACTACAAAACACACTGATTTTAAACGGTCTATTAGAATATCTCTTTTCCATCTCATATATAGAAGGGGATTTTAAATCTAAATTATCGAATTTTTCTATTGTAGGATTATATGTATTTGGCAAGTAATAAATCGGTAAATCTAAATAAGTTCTAAATCCTTCTACTTGAGCTAAATCAGGATTACACATGCTCCAATTGTCATATTTCATATTTAAATAATCAAATGTGCGATTAAAAGCTCCCTCTTCCACTTGTAAAAAAGCTATTGTAGAATGAATTGCTAAAGTTGTTTCTTTACCTTGTTCTAATATTTTTTTTAGTGTATCTTTAGAAAAAGAGGGGCCATGAAGCATGATTACATAAGCATCTTCACTTTTTATAGCATGTAACAGTTCGGAATCATTTTTATATGGAATTATTTTGTATGAAATTCTATAGTGGCTCATTAAGCGAGATAAATGTCCAACTGAAACAGTAACCCCCGTTTCTATTCCATAATCGCAATATAATAGTAAAAAATCAATCACATTTTATCATCTTCATTATTTCTTGAATATCAAAATCAGGTAAATGCTTTTTTATATGTTTAATCCCAATCATTACTTTATCAGAAAACCATTTATTTGCTAATTTCTTATATTCTTCTTTACCTTTTAGTGGTAAAAAATAGCATCTTAGATATAAATTATGAAATTGTCCACCACCTTGACAGATAGGCTGAGATTCAACGAGTATTTGGTTTAGACTGTATTTTTTACTGAGCTCTTTCAAATATAATTCGGAGGGAATTATCTCATTATAAATAGGAGTGATGTATTCAATATCAAATATTTTATATAAATTAAAGACTTTTTTTATGATCCATGGTTGCTGAAATAAATCAAATCCCGTAATCTTGTTACAACCATCTGATAGAGATTGAATATTATTTTTGAGGCAATAAATTATAGAATGGATATGATGAGAGAGTCTACATGCTGGACAGAAAGTAGATACATAAAAGGTTCTATATCTTTTTAAATTAGAAAAATAATTTGTTTGAAAAATTTCTTTTAATAAATCTTGCGTATTTATAAAGTTTCGAGTAAAATTTATTCGATCTCTGAATAAGTTTCTTAATCTTTTGTAATTTATCAAAACTTTCTCTAATTTATCCATTAGATCAGTCTTAAATGTTAAAAAATGGAGATCATCAAATGCAAGATCCTCTATTAATCGAATCGCTGTGAGTGTAGAATCCCTACCTCCTGTAAATTGAATAACACAACTCCTATTGGCCAATAAAAATGAGTCCTCCTTTCAATTTAGGTGAAAAAATTCGAATTTTTAATGTTGTGTATAAATTCTTAATATTTTTAAAATTTTATGAGTTTGATTAAAATGATATTTAAGTGAATACACAAAATTTTGTGATAAATAATTCATCCAGCAATAAAAATTTCGTGACTCTACTTGAAACTTCTTAAATTAATTTCCATGTATTTGCTAAAATTCTTACGCACCTAACCGAAATGAATTTCTTTTTCGTTCTCAAATCATCAAGTGCAGAGAGAAATTTTTAAGAAATAAATATAAATCTAGTCTGAGCCAGATTTTATCGTATTTGTGGGAGTTTAAAGTACTTTTTACCGCATCTTTAATTTTATGCATAGTTCAATCGATTTTATCCCTATCATTACCATTGTTTCTAGGTCCCTTGGTCGATATTATAACAAATCTAAACATTCCACTTGAGAATCTTGCGCTAATTTTTATCTAAATATTTTTCCTACAGATGCTAACAGGCACATTATAGATAATAATATAATCTAAAAAAAAGTAATGTCTTTATTATAAATTAAATTTTTAGGTAATAATGTCATTCCCTTGATAATTATAAAATGATTTAAAAATTCTACAACCATTTTTTAAAGAACACAGTTTATAGACTCCTTCAAAAAAGAAAAATATGATGAAGAAGGAAAAACATTAAAAGAAATATGCCGAATAGGACCTTATGATTTGGATCGTAGAAGAGGAGGATTTGAGGATTTATTTTAAATTTTAAAAATTTTTTAAAAAAAAAGAATTAGAAATATGGCAAAAGAAGAATTGACTAACAATATTAAACATTTCCAAAAACAAATTGATAAATACATATTAATTAGAGAAAATAAGGCTCAGTTTAATAAAGATAAAGCATATCATTGTAAAAATTTAAAAAAGTTATTAGAGGAATCTCCCAAATTTATTAAACATTTAAATGAAGAATATAAAGAAAAATTGACCATATTAAACTTTTTTTATGTAGATAAGTGTTTGCGGCCAGTTATTAAGGTCGACCCCAGAAAATATGGATAATTTATTTGTCCTAATAAGACTTTGGGGATTTTTTTATTAAAAATTCAATTTATTTTCATTTATTAAAATTGTTCTTAAGAACAACATTTAATTTTTTTAGTAAACTTGAGTACATAATCTTATAATCAAATAAATTAATAAAAAAAATAAAAAACAAATGTGAAATATAATGGGGAAATTAGCTAGAAAAGTCGCTCTTGTTGGAGCGGGTACGAGTAAATTCGGTCAAACCTTTCCATTAAGGCGAATCCCTGAACACTGGACTGATGCTTGGTTAAATGCTGTTGCAACTGTAGATAATGGAATCGAACCTAAAGATATTGAAGCATGTTATGTTGGAAATTATTCGGCTGATTTATTTAATCATCAAGGTCATTTGGGTCCAATGATATCATCTCTTGTCGGTTTAAATCCAAAACCAGCACCAAGATTTGAAGGAGCGTGTGCAAGTAGTGGAATAGCTATGAGACAAGCGTTAATAACAATCGCTTCTGGATTAATGGATGTGATTTGTGTTTGCGGGATTGAAGTAATGACTGAAGTTCCGACGGTGGGTGTAACTGACGCGCTTGCAACAGCTTCAGATGTAACTTTTGAATATACAGCTGGTGCAACTTTTCCGGGTTTATATGCGGCCATTGCTTCAGCACACATGCATAAATATGGAACCACTCATGAAGATCTGATGAGAGTTGCCATAAAAAATCACATTAATGGCAAAGAGAATCCTTATGCACAAATGCAAAGAAGCATTAAAGACCTAATGGAAAGAAAAATAGCAAAAGTAAAAGGAGCTGGAGGAGAAGTTCCTGATTGGAAGGATGAATTTGATTATTTAAAAAGCCCTTCTAACCCTCCAATTGCATGGCCTCTTCATTTATTTGACTGTTCTTTAGTAACAGATGGTGCCGCTTGCCTTTTTCTGGCATCTGAAGATGTAGCTAAGAAGTTTACGGATACTCCAATTTGGATTACTGGGACTGGTCAAGGAAGCGCTGCAATAGCAATGCATGATCGAACCACATTAACAGCATTAGAAGCCACTGTTGAAGCTTCAAGGCAAGCCTATCAAATGTCTGGCAGAGGTCCAAAAGATATGCAGATTGCTGAAGTTCATGATTGTTTTACAATTGCAGAGATTTGCGCAATGGAAGATTTAGGTTTTTATGAGAAAGGGAAAGCGGTTGAAGCTATAAAAAATAAAGACACTTATAGGGATGGTGCTAAACCTATAAATACTTCCGGAGGTCTAAAAAGTAAAGGGCATCCAGTAGGAGCAACAGGTGCTGCACAAGCCGTTGAAATATTTAAACAAATGAGAGGTATAGCAGAACGCGATAGACAAATGAAATTCGATGTAGAAATTGCAATGACACATAATTTGGGAGGCTCAGGAGGAACTTGTGTTGTTCAAATCTATGAAAAATAAAAGTGGGTAATAAAATGAGTGAAAATGAAATAACGATTAATAATTATTTGAAATATCTTTCAGAAAGAAAATTAATGGGGTCCAAATGTAAAAAATGTGGTCAAGTTGACGTTCCCGCCAGAAAATTATGCAGTAAATGCATAAAACCTGCAACTGAATGGACAGAAATGTCCGGAAAAGGAAAATTAGCCGCGTTTTCAAGCATTAATGTAGGAACACCATATTTTGTGAAAAAAGGATATGATAGAAAAAAACCCTATGTTTTTAGTGTTATTGCGCTAGATGAAGGACCCATGGTCTCCGCACAATTAGTCGGTGTTGATGAATCCCATCCAGAAACCATTAAAGTTGGGATGCTTGTAAAAGTTAAATTTCTAAAAGTAGAAGTAGAAGGGCTTCCTGAAAAAGTTGATTTAGGATTTGAACCTGCATGAAATCTTAGAAAACCAAAAATATATTTAAAATTATAATTTTCTTTCTATTTTTATTATCTGATGAATTTGAAACTAAAATCGAACTTATCCAGAGTTTTTCAAGAGCTTTCAGAAATATTTGGTATTATAAAAGAGGATTGTTTAAATATTTCCGATAAAACTAGCAAAAAATCTAAAAAACTAAATAGATGGCTTGAAATGCTCAACAATTTTTTATTGAAACATGAAAATATCCAATTAAATCTGAAACCTTCACTTGAAAAGAAATTTTCTATTAAATTTAAAAATCCTAATTTGATTACGTTAGCTCTATTTAGACCAAGCACTAAAAATATCTTCAAGGAATTGGATATTTATTTCCAAGAAGAACATCCTAATTTTCTTAATATCGAAAAATTGGCGTATATGTCGAATCTTGGTAATATTGCTGAGGGTCTAGCTCTACTTGGAGATTCTGCTTTAGATTTAACAGTATCACATACTCTCTGGGAAGAAGGAATAACAGATAAAGGAACAATAACTCTAGAGAAAGCACAAATGGTTCAGAATTTAAATCTTGCAAAATATTGTGATGATTTAGATTTATATCATAATAGAATTCATATGGAATTAAATGTAAATGATACTAAACTCGAAACTATTAATCATATAAAAGCAACTTTGGTAGAAGCAATAATAGGAATAATTTATTTGGAAAAAGGGGTGCAAGGGGTAATTAAATTTTTAAAAAAAATAAAAGAAAACTAAATTTAAATAAATTGTAAATTTTTACCTATGGATTGCGTACTTTTCTCTCTTTTCCTTATCTAATTTTTAATATCTTTTCTTAATTGTTTAAATAATAAAGATTTATTAGGAAAAAAAAGAAATATTATCAACTTAAAAAAAAAAAGTTGATCTTTTATGAGCAAATCTGAAAAAGATATAAAAAAATCAAAATTTTCATATAAACGCGGGCTTTCCTATAGTATCGGTCAAATGTCAGATATTACCTCATACCAAACCTTTACATTTTTAATATTTACTTTCTACTATGCTGTTGTTGGAGTTAGCGTAATTTTAATAATGATTGGATTTATAATATGGGCCTTATGGAATAGTTTTAACGATTTTCTTATAGGATATTTATCAGACAGAACACATACAAAATGGGGGAGGAGGTATCCTTATATAATGTTTTCAATAATTCCTTTAGCATTCATAATGTTTTTTCTATTTACACCTCTATTTCCCATAGGTACAGAAAACCAAATCGCAAACTTTGTCTATTTTTTAATAATAATTATTATCTTTGAACTCTTTTTTACAATGTACGACTTAAATTATACTGCACTTTTTCCTGAACTATTTATAACGCTCGATGAAAGAACAAAAGCCAACAATTTAAGACAGGCATTTGCGATTATTGGATTAATTATGGCTTTTGTTTTGCCAGGATTGTTTATTACTGATTATTCTGACCCTCAATACCTTGGAGAATATCAGTTATTTGGAATAATTATTGCAATAATTGTTATCATCCCAGGACTCATTTTTCTTAAAATAACTCCTAGAGAAAAAGCTGAATTTAAAGAGGATTACAAAAAAACGCCAAGATTCATTGATTCCCTTAAAACTTGTGTTAAAAGTAAAAGTTTTATGTGGTATATCCCTGCAGAGGTTGCAAATTGGTTTGTATACGGTATATTACCTGCCATTGTTCCACTATATGGAAAATTTGTCTTACAAATTACGGATACATTAATTCTATCTCTATTATTAGGAATTTCATTCATATCTGCAGCTATTTTTATGACAATATTATGGAAACCAGTTGTTCAAAAGATTGGACCAAGAAAGTCTTGGTTAATATCAATGTCAATATGGATAGCAACGCTTATACCTCTATTGTTTATTGGGGATATGATCTCAGGATTAATTGTATTTTTTCTAATGGGTATTGGCCTATCTGGCTCGCTATATATAATTGATATCATTATTTCTGATATCGTTGATGAAGATGAGATTAACACTGGAATACGTAGAGAAGGAGCATATTATGGAGTAAATATGTTCCTAATGCACTTATCAACAGTTTTAGTATTCTTAGTAATTGGACCTGTTTTTATTATTTCTAATTGGGAAGTATTTGATCCTTTAAATGTAACCCCGGAGATCATTTTTGGACTTAGAAGTTTAATGACTATCTTTCCTTCAATTGCTTTATTAATTGCTCTTCTTGTTATATATAAATATCCTTTAGATGATGAACGGTTAAAACAAGTTAAGAAACAACGTGAAAAATTACACGAAGAAAAGAAATCAAAAATATAATAACTTTCTTTTTTTATTTTTTCTATTTTTTCTATTTTATTTCTAAGGTATTTCAAATGTACATTTTTTAAATCGGATATTTACCATATTTTTGTACAGTCTCTTGCATTGCAAGAAAATTCTCTAATTTAATTGCTGGATTAATACTATGTCCAGAACTTAAAATAAATCCCCCGCCAGGAGCAATCTCTGCAATTAATTTTCTCGTATAATTACAGATATATTCTTGATCTTTATTTGCAAGATCCATTGGACTCACATTTCCAATAAATGAAATTTTATCTCCATATTTTTGATTTAATTTGAAAATATTATATTCAGGATTAGCCGTTGTGGGCTCAAGAGGATGAATTGCATCCACACCGCATTTAATAATATCCTCAAAAATTTGATAAACATCTCCGCAACTATGTAAAATTAATTTTAACCCGCCTTTATGAGCCGTTTTACAAATCTGTTCTAACCAAGGAAGTACAAATTTTCGATAATTTCGGGGACTCATTAATAATCCCGCTTTATATCCATAATCATCACCAACTAAAATTGAGCCTGTTTCGCCCCAATCAATAATTCGTTTTACCATTTCAACTGCAAATTTTCCTCTATCATCAAATACTTTTTTCATTTGCTTTTGTCGAGCTAATAATCTACTAAAATTCTCCAACCCAAATCCTTGCCATGTGGGTTCCATCATTCCAAAGATACTTGGAACGAAATAAATTTTTTTCTCATATTTCTTTTCAATTTCTTTTGCTATTTTAAAAACATTTTCTCTAACAGGATTATCAGGATCTAAAGGCGGAAATGATACATAATCCTCAAAATCTTTTAAAGTGCCACCCATATAATAAAGGATATCCATATTATCAGAAGGATTTTTTTTAATATGCAAGAGTCTTCCAGTTTCATCAATAAATCCATTTTTTTGGTAATAAAGAGGATAATAACCTAACCATACTGAACCTAGGTCTAATCCGATTTTTTTATAAAGTTCCATCGCTGGTTTTACAGCAAGTCCCGGTTTTGAAAATTTATTGCTTATTTTTGTTAAAAGATTTTTATTTCCAAGTAATAAATAGTACATTCTCTTAAGTAATTTCCCTGTTCCTTGAAATCCATATTTAACGTCAAAATAAGAACATATTTTCAGATTATCTATTGATATTTCAAAAGTTGGAATACGATCCGGCTCCTCATGATTTATTGCTTTTAGAACTCTCTCTTGAGCATTCATATTTATCAAATAACACCTTTTATTTTTTAATTTTTATAAAAAAAATGTAGTTATTCACTGAGAGATAAAAATTGAAATAAAATTCTAGGTAAAATTAATAGTATTAAGGAAAGTAAAAAAAAATAATTAAAATTAAAGATTTAAATTTTAGATTGGGTTAGTTTTTCTTTCTTTTCTGCATGTAATTTTTCAACATCTATTTTTAATTGCTCATATTTCTCCTTAGTTATTGGAAATCGACTCATTGATATTATTCCAATTCCTAAGGCAATCGCCGGAAAAATACACATTAAGCTTCGAAGTCCAAATTCAACTATGTTTAAGTCTACATCCTCAGTAAAAACTGCCCATCCAACATTTGTAAAAACTATACCAATAGTTACCATTACAAATATCGTTGAAAATCTAATAACCAAAGCATTAATTCCATAATAACCCCCTTCTCGACGAACTCCTGTTGTTAATTCATCATCATCAACAATCGCGGAAATAAGAAGATCATTAAATGTAATTGCACCAGAAAGCCCTATTCCTAAGATAAAAAAAGCTACGTAAGCCAAAATTATATCAGAAATGAACATAAGTGGAAATAGTGTAATTATAAAAGTTGCAGCAGATATCATTGCTGCTCTTTTCACCCCAGTTTTGACAGCAATGTAACGCCATAAAACAGTAAATATTGCTGCAGAAAGGAATGCCACACCCAAAAGCAAACCTAATTCAAATGCGAATTCCTCAATGCCTAAAACAAATCTTCCGAAAAGTGGCACTATAGTAGGCAGCATTCCAAAAACATACCACGTTGCTAATCCATAAATAACATATGCTCGAAAAGACTTATTCTTCAAAGAAAATTTTAATGATTTAAAAAATGGGGGAGCTGTTTTAGCGTCTTCAGAAAATTCTACTCTTTCTCTAATACCAAATTTTATGAAAATTACTCCTACTATAGCCATCAAAATCGCTATAATAATACCAGCAGTTATATATTCAGTTAAATAAACCTCGGTTGCCAAATCGGGTTTATTCATATCCGGAATTAAAAAGGTTGGCAAAATAAAAGCAAAAATTAGACAAAATACAGTAACAATTTGTCTAATCATTTGAGCTTTTGCTCTATCTTCTAAATTTTGGAAAATTTCAGGAAATAGCGATATGTTATTTAACGAAAACATTGTATAGAAAGTGTCGAATAAACAAATTATAACGAGAAAATATATGAAAGAGCTAACAACATTATCCGTAGGCGGAGTGAATAGCAATATCATAATAATACATAATGGACCCAGACCAGCGACAATATAAGGTTTTCTTCTTCCCCATCTTGTTTTTGTACGATCTGATAGAGCACCCATTAATGGATCATTAATAGCATTCCAGATACTCCAAATAATGAACCCAATGGTAATTGGAAGTATTACTTTCATAACTACAGTAAAATAGAAGTTAAAAACTAAAAATGTAAATGTTTGGTATGATAATTGGTCAGGGAACTGTCCGATATTATACGCTATCGCAAATTTAGTCGAAAATTTCTCATCTTTCTCTATATTGTTTCTACTCATTTTTTATCATTTTTTATTAATTTTTTTTTAAATTAAAAATTGTTAAATTTAATTTTAATTCATTTTTTTTATATTTATGCAATGATCTTGTTGTGATTCTTTATATAATATATAATCTAATATACAAATTGAAAACTTTTTAACAAAAAATAAAAGTGGACATATCTTGACTAAAAAAATTCAACTCTATATACTTCCTACATCGCTGATAAATTAAACATGCCCTATTATTATGGACCAAAATTCTTTAAACATTATGGAAATGCCATACTTAGTAAATATCCATTCTTGGAGGCTGAAACATTTCCTATTCCTCATGTAGTTGCTGGTTCGGAACCAAGAGCGGTAATACGAGCAAGATTACTCATTAATTCCCAGATTTGGACAGTTTATGTTACTCATTTATCTACTAAACATCAAGATCGCCTTGCTCAAGTATCTTATAACTATTCAAATTCGATTGGCTCGATAATTGCTGATAGTACCTTCGAACGAGTTGTGTGGATGGGGGATTTTAATTTTGATCCAATATCCGAGGAATATTCCATATTAAATTTAAGTGAATCAATTAAATTTATTGATACACACCAATTTTTAGATACAATTCCAGAATATACTGGAAACTTTGATGATAATTACCAACCAACTCAAAGAATTGATTATATTATGTGTTCTCCAGATTTAATCCCAACGGAAAATGAAGTAATTTGCTCTATTGGTTCAGATCATTGTGCTGTATTAACAAAATTTTAATTATTTTTTTTCCCAACCTAATTTTTTCCTAATAAAAAATAGATTTTTATAGAAAAATTAGGACTATAACATTATGATTGAATTTCCAGAAAAAATTCTTGATGAGTTAGTAAATTTAAAATCTGAATTAGAAAAAATTGAGAGTAAGTTAGACAGTATAATTGAGAATGTTAAATCTTCAAGTGCAAAAAGTCCCAGTGTTACACAAACCACTGAAACTGTTGAGATGAGAAAACCTTCTCAAGTTGTTGAGGAGCAAAAAGCTAAAGAAAAAATCGAAGAAAAACCAGTTGAGGGAAGAATTAAATGTCCCCAGTGTGGTTCATTACAATTTTCTGAAGTCGAAGATAAAAATAAAGTATTATATTATCAAAGTGGTGCACCAATATACGCTAAGAAAAAGGTTTGCCGAAAATGTGGAGAAGAAATTTAAGAAAAAATCTTTTTATTTTTTTTCTCTTTTAAACTATACTTCAAATCTCAGAAAAAAAGAATTTTTAGTAGTGTTTTAAGTTTTTATTGGCATATCTCTACTTGCTATAACATTAACTTCCAAATTATGAATATTCTCAACCAAAATATCACCAACTTTAATTGGTGCCTTGACCTTAATACTTGAGAGTTCGTTAATTATTTCAAATACCGATTCTTTTGGGATTGGTTTCTCAGTTCTTACTGGAATAATGGGTAGAAATCCATCCTCAACTCTCATGGTTGCTGTAACAATTCTTTTTGGTTCAAAAAGTTCCTCCTTTGCATATTCCTCTCCTCTTTTACACCCAAAACCTATAATCTTAACCTCTCCATCAACGTTCTCGGCTGTGATCTCACAACCAGTTGGACATACTATACATCTAATAACTTTTTTATCTTCTGATAATTTATCTTTTTTACTACTCTCTGACATTTATTATCCCACCTCATCTAAAACTTCCAATAATGACACAGGTAACACCTCAATTTTTAATTCCCTACAATTTGGAGAAATAATTTCTAGTTTAAACTTTGTCCTGACTTCGATCATTTCGCTTGGAATTACAAATGATCTTACTCTTTGATAAACAATTTTATTTACTTCTTTAATTACAATAATAACATCTCTATCGGGTTCTTTAACTCTTAAATGAAAATGTAAGAGATTTTCTAAATTGGAAAAATTCACATAATCAGGTTTTACATATCCAACATTTATCCCTGGGATTATCTTAATATGATCCTTTTTAATTTGTTCCTTACCATACCTTTCTTTCACGTAAATAGCAGCATTTTTGCCAGCTCTCTTAGCTTCTTCAGAAACATTATCAACGAGATCATGAACTTGAAGAACATTACCGCATGCAAAAATTCCGTCCATAATAGTCTCTAAATTATCATCTACTATGGGACCTCCGTTATTAGATAATTCCGCCCCTGCTTTGGTTGTTAATTCATTTTCTGGTACTAACCCAACTGATAAAAGTATTGAATCGCATTCAATATATTGATCTGAATCTACAATCCGATCCCAATTTTGATCAACACTGGAAATTGTAACACCCTCAACTCTTTCTTTCCCATGAATTTTTGTTATTGTATGATTTAAAATAAGAGGTATATTATAATCTTCCAAACATTGAACTTGATTTCTTATTAATCCACTGACATATGACTTAATTTCCACAACTGCTTTAACCTCACAGCCTAACCAAGTTAATCTCCTTGCCATTATCATACCAATGTCTCCTGACCCTAAAATTACAAAGGTTTTTCCGGGAATATATCCTTCGATATTCACAAACCTTTGAGCTTGTCCCGCAGTATAAATTCCAGCTGGTCGAAAACCTGGAATATTGATAGCTCCTCTTGTCTTTTCTCTGCATCCCATTGATAAAATAATTGCTTTAGCCTTAATTCTTAAGAAGCCCTCTTTTTTATTTACTGCGTAAATCTCTTTATCTTCGGTAATTTCTATTACCATGGTATCCAGTTTATATGGAATTTTTAATTCCTTCGCTTCATCAATAAATCTTTGAATATATTCAGGTCCTGTAAGATCTTCTTTAAATATTTTAAGGCCAAATCCATTGTGTATGCATTGTAACGTGATACCACCGAGCTCATCATTTCTTTCTAATATCAATACATCCATTCCTTGTTTTTTAGCTTCAATTGCTGCTCCCAACCCGGCAGACCCTGCCCCAATAACTGCAATATCTATATCTAATGATTTCACTTTTCCGCAACCTCCTTAGATTCCTTGCTATCTTCTGTTAACTTTATGCATAGCACTTTATTTACTAAATAATGCGAACCTTTTCCTCTTTTAGTAACTTCCTTATAAGGTATATCTAATTCTCGAGATAAGATTTCCATTACTCTTGGCATACAAAAACCACCTTGACACCGTCCCATTCCGGCGCGACATCTAAACTTAACTCCATCGACTGTTGTTGCTCCTACAGGTCTGTGGATTGCATCAACAATTTCTGCTTCAGGAATGGTCTCACACCTGCATATAATTCGTCCCCACGCTTGATTTTCCATAATTTTTTGGTTAAGTTTCATTTTAGTAAAATCCGAAAGATGCTCTGGTTTTGGTCTATATGGGTTATATTTCTCTTTTTCCTTTAATTCTTCACCTAAATCTTCAATTAAAATTCTCACAACTTCTTCTGCAATTGCAAATGTTGAAGTAAGTCCCGGCGATAAAATACCGGCAACATTCACAAAACCAACCATTTCTGTCGCTTCTATAATGAAATCTATTGTATTTGAAACTGCACGTAATCCTGCAAAATTACGAATTGCTGCATTTAATGGTAAATTTGGAACAAGCATTACACCCCCAGATATTATCTCCTTAAGCCCTCTAGTTGTTGTAGATATATCATCAATATCTAAAATATTATCTGCATTTGGACCAATAAATACATGACCATGAATTGTTGGTGAAGCTAAAATTCCCTTAGATAACCTTGTTGGCATCGGAAATAGAACTTTATTAAGATGAATTAAGCCTTTATCAAATAAAATATACTCCCCTCTTCGCGGATATATCTCAAAAGTATCAGCTCCAGCCATTCGTGAAACTTCAGCAGCAAATAGACCACCTGCATTAATTACAATCCTTGAAGTAAATTTCTTGGGTTTTGTTTCCACCTCAAAACCGGCAACTATTTTATTTATACCAATAACTTCATGCTCTCTAAAAAATTCAACACCGTTTATATGCGCATTTTCAGCTAACGCAAATGTTAATTCATAAGGACTTACAATTCCTCCGCTTGGGGCATGAAGTACCGCTATTACTTTATCCGTTAATTGAGGTTCCATTCGCTTAATCCGATTTTTATCGATAATAATCTCTAAACCTGGAACACCATCTTCTGTACCATAATTTCTTTTATATACCAAGTCTCTGATTTGTCTTTCTTCAAGTGCAACTACTAATGTTCCTGTCCTTTTAAAGGGAAAATTTAATTCCTTATGCGCCTGATCGAACAATTCATTCCCACGAATACATAATTTTCTCTTTTTATATTTTCGATCTGCAGCATAACCCGCATGAATTACACCAGAATTAGCTTTAGTAGTTCCTGATGCTATATCAGATTCTTTTTCTAAAAGACAAATCTTTAAATCATAACGAGAAAGTGTTCTAGCTATACAACACCCAGTAACTCCCCCTCCAATAATAATTACATCATAATCCATTAAATTCAGTTCCGAAAAGATATTTTTACAAAATCAAATTCATTGATAATAATCTTAATTAAAATAAATAAAAGCAATTAAAAATCCTTTACTTTAATTGGGATTCCCTAAGAAGTTAATTATAATATTCCCTTAATAAAAATTTGCTTAATAATATAAAAAAAAACATTTGAATGTCGAGATCAAATAGGTTAAAAGCCAAATTTAAAATAATATTAAAAATAACATTGTTATATTAAAAATACACCACAATATGAGTAAAGCTTTAACTAAAGGATTGAATAATATCCAATTCCTCTTTTTTACAATATTGTAATATAAAATCTGATTTCTTAAAATCCCCATGAATGAATTTGATGTCTTAAAATGGTCTCTTTTACTAAAATTACTCCCTAAAAATCTTGGACTCGATAAATTCTTAATAAAATTATCAATATCTGTTGTAGATGATAAATCAAGATCCCTAGAAACCTTTGATTCATTAAGGTCTTTAACTATTCCCAACTTATCCAAAATTTTTTTGTTCCTAATGTAAAAATCTTCAAAAATTCTCATATTTTTAATATTAAAGATTTAGTGTTTCTTAATATATTCTATTTTATTATATACAAATCATTGTATAAATTTTTTATTACTTCAAAAAAAAAAAAGAAACATAAATAATGGAATTTTTCATTATCTCTTACTAAATAGATAATTCAATAATTTATAAAATAACAAGGGAAATTAAAAATATCCTTGATATTATAAAAATAAGTTTAAAAAAGAACATTTATTCATATTTAATCATGCCTAGCCTATTAGATACTATATTAGATATTTTTGAAGTAAAAAATATAGAGAAAATTGATCAAGAAGAATTAATCGAGAACCTAAGTTATGCAGGCGATGTAATCCAAGAAAATCTGGAAGAAAGTATTCAAAAAGATAAATCCCTTAAACTCTCCGATGATATCTTATATTATGTGAATGGTAATGTGTGGGAAGAAAATAATAAGATCTATTTGGAACTCGATCTTAGTAGAGAAGATACTTCCACCGAGGATGAAGATGAAGCATCTAAAACAGTTTTCACTTCCGGAACTCCAATAGAGATCTGTAATATTTCATCAGATATGAAAAATGCAGAGATCATCCAAAAAGTCCAAGAAAAAATTGATGAATTTCAAGAAAAATTCCTAAACCTTATTAAAGCCACAAAATAGTTATTTTCCTTCATTTTTTTCTTATTTTCAAAAAAAGTAATTTAAATTGACCCCTAAAGAATAAGTCTTATTTTAATCATCACCAGATACTTTCACTGGCGAGTTTGATTTATTTTTTTGAACATTTGTGTAAAAACCCTTAACCTCACTTAACTCCATTGTTACAATCGTATGCCTTGCGTGGTCTTTTTCAAACTTTTTTACTAGCTGAGAACTTAAGAAATTATCCGGATGAATTAGTACATACTGTTTACACTTTAAACAAGCACGTACTCGAATCTTAATTACCTCATTATAATTTTTATAATTATGCTATTAAATATCATAAATTACAAAGAAATAAATGTTTCGCATCTTTAGAATTTGAAACAATAACACGAACAAATGGCATAAACCTAATTTTGAGTTAATTTACAATAAAGCCTACATAATTCCCTTAATATTAAAGAAAAATGTCCATGTGTTAAAGAAATTATTCAAATAATGAAATCCTAAAGAAAAATTACTTTTAATTCCTTAAGGTAAAGTAAAATTATGTATTGGGTCTTCATATTTCCTACCCATTACAATACTTATATCTCTCATATGCATGTTATAAACAGCTGTCCATTGTGTTGAGTATGAAGGATTAGTCTGAGAAACATCTTCCAATAGTTCCATTGCCTCTATCAGAGTAAGTTTCCCATTATGATTACTCAAAACACCTTGACATGTTGTATATCTTGAACATAGAGCTTTTTCTTGCTCGCTGCTACCATATATAACAAAATTTGTTGAAACTTGCCATAAGTTATCATTTCTGAGAACTTTCATATCACCATCAACCCATTCAATAATTGCAGAATTGCCCTCGGCATCCGCAATTAAGTAATGAAGGGGTGGCCCGGGTGGAAAATATATATTATAACTTTCCCATAAATTAATAACTTCTTCAATTGTTTTTGCATAATCCAAAGCTAGCCTCATAATGGAACAACTATTAAGCGTAATTTTATTAGGAACTATTGGACAGTCCGCTTGAGGAACAGCCATACATCCAATAGTTAATCCAAATTCATTCATTCCATCTAATGGATAGTGAGGGGATATCAAAAGATTTCTTTGGGATTCAATAGACATCTGTGAAACCTGTTCATCATTGGAAAATCCAAGCATTCCCATATCTACCATAGTAACTGATGCATATCCATAAGGAGAGTCAGAAAATAAGAGAAGTTTTGGACCATAAGACCAATCAAAATTTCTACCAAAAAGCATATCACTCGCATTATTTAATGCCGCAAAACATGTGCAAGCCCAATATATATTCTTATCAGTACTTTGAACATGAACATTCATACCACTCTCTAGATATTGTTCAAATCCATAATCTCCGTAATATGTCATAACATAAAGAGGATGATCATCAATTTTTTCTAAGCTTGATAAGGTTTTTTGGTCATTTTCAGAGAGTGAACTCTGATCTGAGATAATAATAACAGTTATTGAAGCGATTACAACTAACCCAACAATCAAAAAAACAATGAAATATTTTTTTAAGCTAAATTTTTTTATCTCTTTTTCCAAATTAAAATCTACTGTTCCATATTATTTAATTTTAATAGTATATATTCCATAATTTCATTAACTTTAATTTGTTGAACATTAAATTATAAACTTTTTGATTTGATTACACGAGAACTCAATAAATCAATAATTGCTTTATAAATTTCAATCTTTTCATTATTTTCTAGTCGTAATTTTTCAAAAAACACATCATCTAATTGTTTTTTCAAGTTTTTAATTTTTTCTAATGAAACTTGCTTTGGATGTCTCGTTCCAATCTCATTATATATAGAATCTATGGGCTCAATATATAATTTTTTAAGTAAATTTTCCACTTTTTTATAATCTTCATCCGAGATTTCATCTGGATTAAACACTAATAGCTTCTCAGCTAAGAATTCACTTAATTCTGCTACTGTCACAGAGCCCGTGAGCTCATATCCAGAGAGCTCATAAAAAAGCCGCCCAAGAGTTGAATTTAGAAATGCTAATACAATATTCAGCGAATACTTAGATTCCAATTTAATTTCATATAATGTCTGATCACAATAAACGCCTTCATTATTAAAATAAACATAGAACTTCTCCCCCATTCGCTTTGGAAATAGAATTTGATATGGCTCTCGAACCCCCAAATCATACCAGCGTTGTCGATTCTTCATTGTTCTACGATTATGGAAGCCTTGAGATTCTCCCCAATTGATATAATTCAAGATTCCCTTCTTTAAATTTTGCTTATTATCGTGAATTATAAGGACAACTTGATTTAACGACTCCGGTTTAATTTTAACAAAATCACTTTCTCTTGGACTTTTAATTAAATAATTCGGTACCCAATCATTTAACTTCTTATGCATCCAATACTCCTTCTCTATACTAAATCTCAACTGATTTGACTTTAAATCATATAATAACAAATCCATTGTTTTAGAGTCCTTCTCAGTGTAAAAATTCTGATTCTTTTTACCCGGCGCTGGAATATAAAAAAATTGATTGGCTCCAGTAGTAAAGCCCCGCCGAAATGTGCCTATTTCTTTTAGCGGAACCAAAAACTCCTTTCCTTTTTCCAATAAAATAAAATAAATATCAGGCGCTCTCAGAAATATATCCCACTTCGAACCTATATATTTGCCAACTTCTTTATCATAACCGCGATTCCAGAGATCTCCCTGGTTAATTGGGAAAATTCTAATATTATGTTCCATATCAACTGTATAATTATCCAAATCGTTAATATAGTTCCAAAATGCATCATTCATTTGCCATCGCTCATTTTCACCCAAATCTTCACTCTTATCAATATTTGTAAATTTGCTTAAAATATTTTCTAATTTATCCCGCAACTGTATAAATTTCACAACATTATGCAAGCGTTCCAATTCATTGGAACACTTCTCCAATATGATAATTATCGTATCAACTTCTGCAAACTCAAAAAATCGCTCCACCTTCGAGC
>JAHLWH010000067.1 GCA_019058015.1 Promethearchaeota archaeon
AGGGATATACTCATTTCTATCTTTTATCTCAATTTTTTGAGAAGTGAATTCATCTTTTATGTCTAGAAGAACTCTAATTTTCTGATTTTCAATTATATTCAACGGAATTTTTTCTTACCACCTGGATTTTCCTAAGTTTAATCTTATTTTTTTAAAAATATTTCGATTAAGAGATTATAATACTTTTATAAATTAAACAATTGTTTATAAATAGTAAAGATATGAATTTATAACAGATAATTCGAAATATCCAATAACAAGATGATTTAATTAAAAATAAAAAATATTGTAATAAATTAGGATTATAATTAAAAATCAGTTAAATTATCATTATGGTTTTATTTTTAAAAAAATTTTAATGAAATAATCATTACTTTTATTTTGAATGTAAAAAATTACATATTTAAGAGTTTGATTAATATGAATAAAGATCATCCCTCTAAGGAAATTTTAGAATCTAAAGGAACAATTTTAAGAGGAAAAACAATCTGCTTATGTGTCACCGGTAGTGTTGCGATAATTCAAGCTCCGATAATTTCCCGGGAATTAATGCGACTTGGTGCTGAGGTGGTATGTGTTATGACTAGAGCTGCCACAAAATTACTTGGCCCCGATCTAATGCACTGGGCTACCGGAAATCCAACAATAACAAAATTAACTGGCAATGTTGAACATATCTATTTAGCAGGAGAACGACCAAAAAAGTTAGGAAAAGCAGATCTTATTTTAGTATGCCCTGCGACAGCAAATACGATCTCAAAAATAGCTACTGGAATTGACGATACAGCTGTGACCACAGTCGTGTCCACAGCGTTTGGAACTCAGATTCCTATAATTATTGTTCCCGCAATGCATGAGAGTATGTTCAATCACCCAATTTTGGAGAAAAATATTCTTAAATTAAAACGACTAGGTGTTGATATCTTAGGTCCAAGAATATCTGAAGGTAAGGCAAAAATTGCAAGAGTTGATGATATCATCCAAAGAGTGATTGATTTAATCCATCCAGTAAAAGAATTAGAAGGAAAAAAATTTCTTATAACAGCTGGTCCCACTAGAGAGTATATAGATGAAATTAGATTTATCTCAAATGAATCATCAGGAAGAATGGGTGTTGAACTAGCTAAGGAAGTAAAGGTTAGAGGAGGTGATGTCTTATTAATCTTCGGAAAAGGTACCAAAAAAGTTCCCGCATATATTGATATGGTTCCAGCGACTTCTACAAATGATTTTTTAAATATAGTTAAAGAAGAATTAACAACACATAAATATGATTTTTTCATTTCTGCAGCAGCAATTAGTGATTATACCCCAAAACAATACTTAGAAGGAAAAATCTCTTCAAATAAAAATGAAGAATTAAATCTGGGATTAAGATTAACTCCAAAAATTATCGATATAGCAAGAGAAACGGATAAAAATGTTTTTATTGTGGGTTTTAAGGTTGAAACGAAAGTCTCAGAAAAGAAACTTATCGAAAGAGCCCATAAACGCCTTTTAAAATCAAATATGGACTTAATAGTCGCCAATGATGTAGGACGTGATGAAAGAGGGTTCGGAACCAAAACAAATGAAGTTTATATTATTGATAAAGAAAGAAATATTACCCACGTTCCATTAAATACAAAACGATATGTAGCATCGAAAATTATTGATGTAGCCATTGAAAACTTTAGGTTAAAAAATTATTAAATAATTTATATCTCTTATTTTTGATATTAACATATAAACTCCTTATTTTTAAATATAGTTATTTATATTTTTTCATTTGAATTTGGTTAAAGAAAAAAATTTAAATATTAGAATTATTTCTGATTAAAATTGAAGCATTAAAAAGAAATTAAAGAAGCAGTAAAGTAGATAAATATACTAGGTAATATGAATAACAAACTATAGAGTTAATGATATAAATATATCACAAGTATACAACTAAATTTAAATATATGAAAATAACACCCATTCTGTGGTAGAGTTAAAATTAGTTCGAGAAAAAACCTGACAGACGACCAAGAAGGTAAAATAAAAGAAGGCACTATTGCCGAGTTTATGAGAAAGAGAACTCAATTAGTTGGATTTGAGTTTGGCCATTGGAAACATGTTCAATATGCAGCAGAATTCATGGACAATGCTATTGATGCGATTGAATCTTTCCAATGGGAACAATTGAAAAAAGGTTCAAAGACAGCTTTCATTGTAGATAAAGATTTTGATGTTATAAAATTTGGAAACAAATTAAATGAAGATCTAATTAAGGAAATTGAGGGAGAAAGTTATGAAACTTCAGAAATGGAATTAAAAACAGAAATAAGTCAAAAAAAAATTATACTAACTGAAGAAAAACCTAGAGAAAAAAGAGATAAAAAGAAAAAAGAGAAGTTAGTAAAAAATTTAGTTCTTGATATGGAGAAATTACTCCAACCATTTGAGAATATTGTAGATATTGAGCCAATTGTAATTATTAAATTAACAGAATCTGAAGCTCCTTCTGTTTTGACAGATGAATTAGGGAAAAAAAATATAATGAGATATACATTTGAGATTTTTGATAACGGAACTGGAATGAATCGTTCTGATTTAAGAAAATTCGGTATCTATTTAGCATCAAGTAAAAGCGTAAAATTAAAACAAACCAGAGGTAGTCAAGGATTTGGAGCTCCTAGTGCATTTAGTGATTCACAAAATACGACAGGAGAACCAATAATTGTTGTTTCCAAAACACAATTTGATGTTTATGCAACAGCCTCTCAATTTTTTACAACTTCAAAAAATGAAAAGAAATATGTTATTCCCCATACAGAAATTGAAACATCATTTCTTCATGGAACATATATAAAATTAAATTATTTGAATATTAAATATATCTCACGTTATGTTGATGATTATATTAAAAAAACAGCACTAATGAACCCTCATGTTACTATAAAATATATCGATCCAAATAATGAAAGTTTTAATTATTCCAGAAGGGTTAATGCATTTCCTCCTGAACCAAAATATGCATTACCACATCCCTCTTCTGTAAATATTGGAGATTTTCAAGATTATATTACAAAATCTGAACATAAAGCAATATCTTCCTTCTTACAGGACAGTTTTGTTAGAATGAGCTCAAAAATTGCAAAAACTATAATTAATAAAGCTGAACGGCAATTAGAGGAGAAATTAAATCTATTAGTAGTAGATAAATTTTATATTAATAGAGCCCCAAAATTGACTTCTCCAATATATTTAATGCGCTATGAACCAAGAGTTTGGGGAAAATCTACAAAAAAAAGAGACCAGTTAATAACCTATAAAATTGAAAATGTAGACTTAAAAAAAAACTACTGGGAATTAATTAATCAATTCAATGAAAAATGTAAAGAAATTGAAGAAATACAGAAAAAAATTAAATCTCAGAGAAAAAAATTTGAGAAAGAGAAGATTTCTAAGGGACAAGAAAAAGAAATAAAGAAGGTTATAACTAATTTTAGGAAGAGTATTAAAAAAATTGATAATGAAAAGGATGAGGTTAAAAAGAAATTTGAAGCAGTATTTAAAAATATAAAAGATGGAATTACGGAAATTAAATCACCTGAAGTTCGAAAAAAGAATTTAGATTTAATTGAAAAAGTTTTAATTTCTAAAACTAAACCTGTCGAAATAACAAGTGATCAATTTAATGAGTTATTTCTAGCTTTTAAATCTATTAAATATTTATCTCCCCCGACCGATACAGCAATACCCATTGGCTCAACTATATTAAAAAACATTTTAATTGACGAATATAATCTAAACGTTTCTACTAATCTCGAAGATATTGATGAATCCAAAATAGATCTTCAAAGTATCACTGAAAAAGAAACTCAAAGAGAAATCAATGAAATGATGCCAAAAGATTTTGTTGCAGCTGAAACTAGATCACCTACGAGTGGAAAAGGTCTTGCATTTGTGGTTGAGGCTGCATTAGCTTATAAAGAGGGATTAGAGAGTCCAAAATTACCTAGGGAAGCTCTTTTAAGATATGTTAATCGCACATCGAAATTGCGAGATAGTGCTGATTGTGCTATAATGAAAGCAGCACAATCCGTCAAGTGGAAGGAGAATTACAAAATAGATGTTTATGATAACGGCTTGCCTAAAGGACCTCTTAGACTAATAATAAATGTTTCTGGTCCATTTGTTCATCTTATGTTCAAATCTCAGTCAAAAAATGCATTGGCTGAAGATGAAATTTTAATGACAGAAATAAAATTAACTCTTCAGAAAATTGGTCTCCAGATTAAGAGTTATTTAAACAGAAGAGAAAAAATACGAAAAGGCATAGATAGAGAGAAAAAAATTTTGAAATATATTCCAATTTTTGTTAATTCTCTTTATAATATTGCAAAAAATGAAGATAAATACAAAAATAAATTGAAAAAGGTTGAATTAGAAAATCTATTACGTAATGCTATTGGGGAAAAGCCAGAGAAGGTGTTATTGCCAGAAGTACCTATAGTTGAAAAACCTCCTATAATTCCATCAAAAATTATATCGAAAATACCGAAACCTGCTATAAAGGTTCCTCAAATCTCTCCTAAACCTCAACCAGAAAAAATAATTACACCATCTATAAAAACTAAGGTTCCTTCATCAATAGGAAAAATTCCTACCACTAATCCTAAGAAAACTTCCACTCCTAAAAAATTAATTACAAAACCATTAATTTCAAAACCTAAAACCTCCCAACCCATACCAATGGCTAAAAAACTTGGAACTCCACAAAAAATAACACCTATTAAAAAACCTTTGAAGAAAACTGTACAAACATCATTACCTATAATAACAACAGAAAAAATCTTCTCTATCTTAAATGATGAATGGCAATCAATTAAGCACTTGATATTTAGATTAGGAATTAGTGAT
>JAHLWH010000068.1 GCA_019058015.1 Promethearchaeota archaeon
CTACTGTAATATGTATTCCTATTATCGATGGAATAGAACAAGCTGGAAGCCAAAATTCTACTAATTTTCTTGGAATCGTGGAATTTACTATTACAGTACATTTAGACTCTCAAAATGTTATATTAAAATTTATTATTCAAACTTCATATAATACAAATGAGAAATCCATTGAATTCGCATCAATTTTAGTTAATCCACCAGCGGTCATTCCAATAGAAATCATTTTAATAATTTTGGTACTTGCTTCGGTAGTCGCCGTGGGAGCGATTTCATATAAAGGAATAATAGTTCCCAGGAAGCGAAGAAAACGTGAAGCAATTATGGAAGTTGCAACTGCATTTGATGATGCAATTAATCTAGAACATTTATTAGTCCTTAGTAGAGTAGCAGGAACTTGCATTTTCTTTAGATCATATGGAGCTGAGAAAATTGATCCTGATTTAATTGGAGGGTTCTTAACAGCAGTTCAATCATTTGGAAAAGAAATCAAATACCAGCAAAGTTTGAATGAAATCACTTATGGAGATAAAATGTTATTGTTAGGTGATGGAGAATATATCAGAGTTGCATTAGTATTAGGGAAAAAAGGTTCTTTAATCTTAAGAAGAAATATAACGAGATTTATTAAAATGTTTGAAGGAAGATTTAGACATATATTACAAGAATGGAAAGCTGATTTACGCCCCTTTTATGAGTCTGATGACTTGGTAGATCAAGCATTTAATACTTCAATAATATTACCACATGAAATTAATGTAGATGCTTTAAAGATCAAAGAAATTAAATCCTCGTTAACTAAAAAGTTATTGAAGCTCGCTCAAGATTTAATAATCGAAAAAGAGAGAAAATATTTCTTTATTGCTTCACTTTTAAATGAAGCAACTAATAAAATAGGTGAAGAAACAGCGGAATTATTTGTTGCATTAAAAGAACTAAGAGAAAACAAGGCAATTATCCCAATTAAAATAGAAAAAATTACACCAATGGAAATTTCTCAACAAGAATTGAATATAATTAGTCAAAGAGTTAATAAAATAGAAGGATTATCATCTGAAGAAAGAGAAATATTAGTACAAGAAATGTCACATATGAGTCCTGCCGCAAGAGAGGCATTACTTACTAGTATGGCACAGCGTGCATCAATTGTATCTGCCCCAATTAAAACCGAAGAAGGAGCTGCGGAGGTTTCTGATGAAAAGTCTGCAAAAATGGAAATTAAAAATTTGGAAAGAAAAGCAACAAAATTGAAAAAGGAAAATGATCTTAAAAAAGCAGTAGAATTATATGAAAATGCATCTATTTTAGCAGAAACTTGGAATCTTTCAGTAGATTCTGGAAAATTAAAAGAAAAGGCAAGATTAATAAATATAAAATATTTAGAGGTTGAAATGAATAAGTTAGTGGAAGATGCAGAGAAGGCTGTAAAAACAAAAGTATATATCGAAGCATTTGAAAAATACCTTGAGGCTTCACGTAAAGCTTCAGCAATATTTAAGCTAGGGGTAAGTGGCATAGATAAGCAGGTTAGAGAATATGAAAATAAAGCAAGAGAATATGAAAAATATACATAATTTTAATATATTCTAACTTTTTCTCCATCAAAAAAATTTAACTTCTTTTATAAAAAAGGAGCTAGAATTTCAATTAACATTACTTTATATCAATTCTTAGAAAATTTAACATGAATATGGAGTATAAATACAATTATTTCAGTTAATAGTTGAGAATGACAAATAAATGATATAAAAGTTAAATTTAATTCTCCAGATAATTCTTAAATTATAAGATAAAAATAATTAAGACAGGGGTCTTACAAACCTTTGATACCTTCTTCTGTGATTAAGAATATTGCTTCAGCCTCCGGCAAATGGGGGGCATCAACAATTTTAGCAACTCTTTGATCCCCTTTACCTTTTCTTAGATAGATTCTTATAGTAGAGCCATGAGCTACAATATTTCCACCAGTAGCTCTTGTTGGATTACCATAAAATACACCTGGGTCTGATTGAACTTGATTTGTTACGCATACTGCCAATTCATGAAGTTCAGCAAGTCGCAATAAATCATGTAAATGTGAATTTAATGTTTGTTGACGATCCGCTAGAGTCCCTCTTCCAATATATTCACTCCGGAAATGTCCAATTAATGAATCTACAACAATTAATTTGATATTATCCTCAACAGCTAAACGAGAAGCATCTTTTGCAAGCATCATTTGATGGTCGGAATTATAGGCACGAGCATAAACTATATTCTTCAATACTTTTTTATGATCCAAATCTAATCCTTCTGCCATAGAGATAATTCTTTCTGGTCTAAAGGTTCCTTCTGTATCGATATATAATGCTTTTGCATTAAGACCACCTTTTGATTTGGGCAATTGAATATTAACACATAATTGATGCATAATTTGAGTTTTGCCAGTACGATATTCGCCATAAAATTCAGTTAAGGACCCAGTTTCGATACCTCCGTTTAATGTGTCATCTAATTCTTGACTTCCTGTAGTGATTCTTACAATTTTTTTTCTTTTTTCCCAGATGGCATCAGCAGATTTAAATCCAATATTTAAAATCTCCATTGCTGCTTTAACTAATTTTAGTACTGTTTTTTCGCCTAATCCACTTTCTTCTTGAATTAATCGGGGAGAGCAAAAAGCTATTGATTTTAAAGATGTAAATCCTCCTTCTATTAATTTTTTTCTAGTTGCAGGTCCAACACCAGGAAGACTTTTAATATCTCCATAAAAATCATCACCTAATTCAGTAATTTCATCTTCATCCAAAATTTCATCATCATTTAATTCCTCCTCGTTTATTATATCTTCCAATTCAATTTCTAATATGTCGTCAGTTCCTTCATTTTTGGTAGTAACTTTTTTAGTTGTACTTTTTGCCAAGATAAATCACATAATTTTTATGAGTAATAAAAATAAAAGAATAAAAATTATAAAAAAATCAGTAGAGTGAAAAATTTATGATTTTTATCTAAAAGAAATAAATCTATTTTGATTTTTAGAGTAGAACAATTTTTCTTTTATTTAAAATAAATTACTCTAATGGTTCAAAAAAGGCTTTTAATTTGATTAGCAATTTTTCTCATTTCAATGAAACATATATCCATTCTAGCATCCATTGTGAGGACAGTTACCAAAATAAGTGATTCTCCAGCACTCATAATTATGAAATTTCCTTCATCTCCTTGAATTACACAAATATCTAATTCTCCTTGTTTTAATTCTAAAAGGACGTGCTCGCATGTGGATAGAATAGTTGCACTCATAGCCGCAATTTTTAATTCTGAAACCTCTTCTTCTAATATGGATTGGACAATTAATCCTTCTTTACTTATTAATGCAGTTGATAGGAGTCCATCAACATTCTCCACTAAATTTGTCAACAAGTATTGGAGTTGTTCTTCACTCATTGCTATTCTCAGTTTTTATCTGTATATAACATATAATAGATATATAATTAAAAAAAGTTTTTAATGGATTTATTAATATTCTTTTTTTGCTATATTGTTTTAACTGTTTATCAAAAATTTATAAAATCTTATAAAAATCAAAAAAAGAGATAGTTCTTTTCCTATATTTATGTAAATCTGAAATCAAAAATCCATCGTACTCATAAGATTTAAATTCTCTAATTTTTTTATTTAGATCGTTAGGAGAGTTTTAAATTGCAAGGAAGAATTTCCGCCCATTTGCAAGCGGGTGCTCTCACAAGTCGGGGATATTTTAGAACCCCGATTGAAAAAGGGCAGTCCCTACCGCAAATAGTTGCGATTCTAAGACTTCTTCAAACATTGCGGGATAACTTCCTTCAAGACTTCCGAAGTAATGAGAA
>JAHLWH010000069.1 GCA_019058015.1 Promethearchaeota archaeon
CAAATAAAGAGGATGTTTAAAGATGTCCAGATTTTAAGTAACTGTTCATGAAGCTATAGAATATATTAAATAATTTCCTCAAATAGGCCGTAAAGTACCGGAATCTAAGAACCCACGTGATAGGGAATTAATTATTCAAAAATATAGACTAATTTATAGGTTTTTAGAGGAAGAGAATAAAATACTAATTATGATGATAATTCATGGAAGTAGATTTTTGAAATTATAATAATTCCCAATATCTTTAATAAACATTATCTAAACCTTTATTAACAAGAAATCTGGATTTTCAGTAATTTAAATGGCCAATTGAGGTGCTTTTAAAAATCCCACCTCTTTAGATTCCTACATGGAAATGAAGGATAAACTTCAGGAATAAAAATTTTTATTTTTTCTTTTTCTTTATGGAAATAGAATACAGACTTCAAATTTTGAATGATTATGTATATGATATTATTTTTGATGCGGTGGGCCGAAAGAAAATTTTATACCATCTCCAAAAGGTAGAAATGAGAAAATGAAGAAAAATTCAATAAAGCCAAGAGATTTATTAGAAATTTATATTGATGGAGCATCTAGACTATTTTTTATTTATAATATTTTTATAAAATAAATTTGGTTTCATTCCACTTTCCTCGTATCGAATTTTTTTTAAATTAGCTCCAATCCATAACATTCTTTTCCAAACTTTATCACTATGGATGGTCTTCCATCTTTGTTTTGTCGTTTCATAAAAAAATTATACCCTTCCTTTTTAGATTAAAAAGATGATAATTAGTATTATTATAGTATTTTTAATAATATTTTTCTTTAAAATAGGACTCAAATTTAAATATAATCATTCTTTTTTTGAAAAACCACTAAATCTTTTTTAAGTTCAATAGTTTTTCTAAATTAAACTTTTAAACTATAACAGATTTAAATTTAAAAATACTTCTTTTTCTAAGTTAATTGTGATTTTTTAATTCAATAAGTAAATAAAATGTTATATATTTTCTAAATCTCCTATTTTAATGAATAAATTTATTTTAAAATAATGAATATTATTACATTGATTATGAATTTTAAAAAAAAATTTGGTGGAATAATATGAGCTTATCAGATATTGGTTGGTTAAATGGTATAACAGCGTCCGGAGTATTTCTTTTTTCCTGTTTATTTGGATTATTTTTCATTTACAAATCTAGAAGATTGAAAGCAAAAATGTTGTTATTTTTAGGTTTGGTTTATTTTTTTGCTGGACTCGTATATTCAGGTGATGTACTTGATTTTATAACCATTCTCATAACTGGAAATAACGTAGATAATACGCATGGGATAATAGGATTAATTAATTGGATTTGGTTTCCTGGAGCAGTTGTATTATCTATGTACATCGGCATAGAAATAATCACGCCAAAGAAAAAATGGTTAATTTTTTCAATTTATCTTGTCTTGGGAATCATATTTGAGGTTTTTTTTCTATTGAATCCATCAGGAACGGTTACTTATGACAACCCAACATCTCCTGGAAAAGATCTCATAAATGATAATTTAGTGTTTGAATCAATTCCTTCGATTGTTGCATTAATTTTTCTTCTCTCAATAATCTTATTTTTAGGCGTGGGATTCTTACATAAATCATTCCAATCAGCCGGTATAATAAAAAGAAAATTTTTATATTTATCGTTAGGAGCTTTCATATATGCCATTGGTGCCGTCTTGGATGGGATATTTTCTCCGGGAATTATTTTAATTTTTATAAGATCTGCTATGATTGGAAGCGCTTGGTTATTCTATTACGGTTTAAAAGATTAATTGATGATCTTAAAGCAATGGTATTCAATTTTCTAAAAAAATCTCAGGTGCATAACATTTCTAAATATAAATTAAATTATTTAAGGTAATTTTGTAATTTAGCGAACATCAATTATTTGTTCATATAAGAATAATCGAATTCTTCTATCTTATTTCAGATTCAACCATGATAACATTGCCGCAATATGTGCAAATTTTGGTATCTGTATCAAGTTTTTCACCACATCTATAGCAATATGTTACTGGCAAAGGAAGATTGAGTGAGTTTAGAAACTCATATTTTTTAGTTTTAAATTTTGCTATTTTTTTAGGTCCCCTAATAAGCAGCATGTAAATATAGAATAGTATTATGAGGGAAACTATTATTATAGGGTAAATTAAAATGGAAAAAATTTGTTGAAAATTTAGAGAAGATAAAAGAATGGTTATTATAGAGATTAAAACAAGTATAAAAAATATAAGTTCCTTCATAATACGAGAAGTGCTATATTTTTTGATTTTTTTATCGTAATAACAAACTATACAATAATCGTGGTGTGTAACGTAATGGTCTTTATTAGTACCATATTTTTCGCGAAAAATCATGTTGCATTCAAGACAAATTGACTTACCGCATTTTTCGCATTTAGCGATTGCATTCTTTTCTGAATGATAATAACAATTAAGACGGTTTCTGTCCATAAGATTCAAACAGTAAAATAATTATATAAATATTACTTAAAAATACCTGGCTTCGCAATTTTCCATAAATTATCCTAAAAATTCTTGGATGGCTTCGAAAATTAACCCGAGATTTGCTTTAACAGTAGTAGAAAGGAATAAAACTGAACTTTCATCTATTCTCATTATAATTAAAAAGCCTTTAGTCCCTCTTATTAATATATGCTTTAATTTTCCATTTAGCATTGTCTGTATTACTCTTTCACCTATCGACAAAAATGCCCCTGTAAATGCAGCTATTCTTGATTCGTCCGTCAGCCTATAGAATGTTGAAACTATGGGGAGCCCTGATGTATTGCTGATTGCAGCATCTTCAATTTCAGGGAGTAATTTACGCATCTTTTCTAATTTCCTCTTTAGGGGTGGCATTTCCTCCATCTTAATTTTTTCAATTATTACTAGATCGTCATCAAAGACATCTTTCATTGATCTAATTTCTAATCCGATTTTTTGATTAATTATTTTATCAGATATTATAATTTTCGTCTTAGAATGAATTCTAACTACCTTTGTCCGAGGACTGTACTTTTTAATCTTAAAATCATATCGTTGTCCCATAAAATATACGTTAATTATATCTCCTTTCGTTACCACGTGGTCATTTAATAACTTAGCTAAATTTATTGAATCTATATTATCTATAGGTTTTCCCACTGATTTAAGAGTTATATTCTTAGCAGATTTCACATTTATTTTCCTTATAGTAACCCAATCATCAATATGCGCATTAAGATTCCATCGTAAAGAGCTTTCTAATCTGATTACTCCAGAATCAGTATCTTCTAAATTACCTGACTCTAATAAACCAACTGTTCTCTTCTTTTTATGTTCATTATAAACTTCTATTACATCTCCCATTTCCAACTTTAACTTATTCATCATCATAGGATCAATCCGTATAATTCCACGACCAACATCCTCTTTAAAAACATCTGCAATTCTAAGTTTTACCTTTTCTTTTTTTCCACTCGATGCGGGGCACATAATTTTCATCGAAAATATTTTACTTTTATAATGTAGGTGATATTAACAATTAAGTTAAGAAATAATTAGTTTTCATTTTTTTTTAACTATTGTATTTAAATTTAGACGAGATATTAAATACTAATTTGAAAAAAAGAGAGTTATTTATTCATCATTTTTCTTTTTTCTATCTGAATATTAATAAATTGAACTCGCTAAGACTGCCCAGAATTACAAATAGTTTTTTCTCTTGGAGTATAAGTATGAATTTAAATTATTGATTATCGAATTATGTTTCTTTCTTTTTACCAGTTTCTTATAACTAAATTGGGAAAAAGCGTATTAAATATGATTGCTAACACAATTGCAAATAGGGAATATTCTACCAAATCTTTGGAATTAATCTATATTTTACTTTCTCTGTGTATTCAGTATATCCTTCGAGTCCTTCGTGTAATACTTTTTCTTCAAAAGGAATTCGTATTATTATTAAGATAGTATCTATTGGTGTTGGAATAAGCCCAAAAAGGGAGCTCAATACGATTGTTAGCCCAAAAAACATTAATATAAACCCGGTATACATTGGATGTCGCACAATTGATATTAGAAAAAAAAAGAAATTAATTTCTGATAAAATACACATCTATACTTGTATGGGTAAAAAGTTTTAGATGAAGAAAGATGAAATTGTTTGGAGTAAAGGAATTTCTCTTAAGGATTTTTACTTTCCTAAAGGGCTGTATCTTCCAATGAATCTTCCTTTTGGACTGAGCATAGTTCGTGGTTTGCATATAATTTCTCTAATTTCCATTCCCTCATAGAGGTCAAACATTTTTACGGAATATGATGGTTTTATAACAATGGCTGTGTCCAACCCTCTCTCTGTTCCTGCCATAGCAATGATTTCTTTATTTATTGGAACTGCTCCATTGTCCGCCGCCATCAGTGTAATTTCTACGCACACTCTAAATCCGGGACATAGGAGTCGAAGAGTTTCATTAACAATTTCTTGTGGAGATATACCGCCATACTTTGCCATAAGGGAGCGGTCGATATTCCATAGCGTTGGAGTTCCCCCAACAATTTTTACACCTAATTCTGTAAGTTCTTCTAAATTTTCCTTTGAATATTCAATTGGAACTCGTTCCAATCCTTTCTTAATCCATTCTTGTCTAATCTTTTTAAGTTCGGGGATTGCCTCGTATGTTCCATAAGGTTCCTGCTTTACAGTCCAAGCACCTCCGGGGAGATACCTAACACTTATAATTATCACATCCAAATCTTTGAAAGCTTTTGCGACCTTCACAGCGCTATTTCCAGTTAAAGAAGCCACAATAACAAATTCAATGCCAAGTTCCATGGTCCATTGTCTGCATAACTTGATAACATTCTCTGTATTAGAAATGCCCGGACGTTCAAAATATTCTATAATTCTTTCAACCATAAAATTCTCTCACTAAAAATCTTTTTTAGAGGTTTAAAATTCAAATTTAAAGTTTAAACCATAGATATTCAAATATTTTTTAATTTTATTTAAATTTAATAAATGAATATGAATTAATAAATAAAAGGGACCCGTGGGAATTACTTTTTGCCCTCCCTCTTTATCTTTTCTCAGAACTTTTAAAGCGTAAGAATTTTCTTTAATTGCAATTTCATTCTATTTTAATTCTTGTTAGAATTTATTTCAGTTATCATTAATTTATAGATTAATTTCTATATTTTTTGTATGGGGGAAAAAAATTTTTTCTCTTTTGAGATATCACCCAGATATTACACTCTTTTATATTCAAATTTACTGCTTTTAAATGTGTTAACTTTCGAATCTCATAATTGATTAACGAAATTAACACAAATTAGTTTTTAAAATTATTTTTAACATAATTATCAATTAAAAAGTTCTATTTTATCCTTACCTTAGCTCAGGAATTACTTCCTTGGCGATTTTCTTAAAAATCGGGACTTGTTCTAGTTTAAAAAAGGGATAATAGAAGATGAATTCAGTAATTCCGATTTCCTGATAGCGAAGTACTATCTTCCGGAAGTTATCGCCTGATTTGAAAATAGAAAGTACTTGTTGACCATAGAATAGAACAGAACGGCGCAATGTTTGAGGATTCCGACCAAGTTTTTCGCAATATTTATCCAAGAGATCATTTCGTTTTCGCGTGTTATCAAACATCTTGTCAGCAGGGGTGTCCCATTTTTGTGCTCCATATGAGTTCCATGTATCGGCATATTGCGCTGCAATTTGTAGCATAGATTTACTCATTGCTGCAATTGTGAGAGGTGGTCTGGGTTTTTGCACTGGTCGTGGTTCTATGATTGCGTCATTGAGCTCGTAATA
>JAHLWH010000005.1 GCA_019058015.1 Promethearchaeota archaeon
GGATTTTCCAATCTCCGTCCAATTTTTCATACCTCGCTCTCCGATTCTCTCATTAATGTTTTTAGCATGACTCTCTCGTTCAGCAACTAACCCAAGAACTGCGAATGCAACATGAGATAGTCTATAATTACTTTTTATCATCTTAAATCAGACCATTCTGATATAAGAATATTCTGACAGCAGAACATTTAAATCTTTGTATCAAAATCTAATCTAAATATTTTGGAAAAAAAGTACTAGTTTTGATTAATTGAAAAATATGAAAAAAAGAAAAATAAAAAAATTATTTTTTTTAACTTCTGCTTTAGAGGTTTCTATTTAATTCCGATATATAAGAAAATATTATCTGCCATAAACCCGAATCTTGCTACAAATAAAACAATTCCAGGTGCCAATAACGCGTCCATCACAGCAGCGATAGTAAATAAGAAAAACCCAATTGTTAAGTATATAAATTTCTTCCTCAATTCGCCAGTTAATTGTTTTGCCTTTCGCAATGATCCTATTCCATCAAATAATAAGACTGATAAAATTAAAATTGCAATTAATATGAATGGAAGAGCCCCCGTGTTGAACGAGGAATCAATAACATCTTCACCCTTTGGATTTTCATACGGTTTAAAAGAATTTGCTGTATCAAAGAATAGTAAATACATAAAAATTATACCGATAACAGTAAAAACACCAACAATATACCATTTCGCCCTTGGAGCGAGAAGTTCACCTCCTATCCACATCACAAAAACTATACCCGGAGCCACCCACATATAACTTAATCTAACATATAAAAAAAAGTCTATATTACTCCCAGTACCAGTAGAGATAGTAACAAAAATCACATACAAAAAATCCGTGGCAGGACCGAGAAGCAAGAGTCCCATTAAAATTGCCATGATGCCAAAATTCCTAAGAAGTTTTTGTTTCGTTTTTATTGATTTTATTAGGGCAAATAACCCAACTATTATGCCAAATATTACAACAAATAACGCACTTAATCCCGTTAGCCAAAAATTAGTTGTAACCATATCAATCAATCCTTTTTAAATATTTTTTTTTGGTAATTATATCTTTGATTCGTTTTACTTATAAATATTTTTTATAATATTGTCTACATTCTCTATTATTCTAATTTAATTTTTTTTGTATAATTTAAAATTATGGCATTTAAATGTCTTAAAATTAAATTCATTTAAAATAACCTTAAAAATTAATATATAATGATTCTAATTCAAATTTTTTGCGATTTTTCTTCAGACAATAAATATTTTGGGGACAAGAATAAGAAAATTAAGAATATTCAACCCAAATAATTATAAAAATATGAAATTGCTTAAATATTTTCAAAAATTTTATTTAAATTATTAGAATATAAAATTCAAGATAAAAATGAATTTCGAAATCATTATCATTGGAGCGGGTATCTCTGGTGCTTCATTTGCTAATAAAATTGTGAAATTTGCAAAAACTCTTCTTCTTGATGCTCAAGATATATCTCAGCGCCCAAAATCGACAAATATATTTCCATTTCATAATAAATCTTATATTGAAGAATCTGAGTGGGCAAATGAAGAGTTATTCCCAATATATCATCTCAAAACTAATTATATGGGAAGCACTATCAATGGAATTATTAATTCTGAAGAATTTGGGCGCCCTTTAGGTAAAGTAGTTTATTTAGAAAAATTACTAGATAGATTAATTCAAAAATTCGAAGAAAAAGGTGGTATCTTTAAAGATAAACAAAAAGTAATAAAAATAAATAAATATAACGACCATTTAGAAATAATTACTAATAGTGGTCAAACTTATTCATGTAAATTACTAGTTTTTGCTACAGGCTCCCGAGCTTTGGATTTACAACGTTCAATGGGTTTTGATACTCCGGATGAATATGTAGGTATATATTGTCATTTTCATGGAGATGAAGATAAATTAAATGAAAATTTGGATGTAAATTATCTCTTTCATATTAATATAAAAATAAGTCGTAATGGCCCACTATTTATAAATAAAGGCAAAGAGAGACTTTCTATCGGATTTCTAGGAGATAATCAACCTATTCAAGAACTCGGTTTAAAATTAGATAATATCATTAATAATTATAAAAAAATTCAACCATTTATTGAAGGATTAACACGGGATTCTAAAGCAATTGTAGCGAAAATCTCAAAACATCCAATTAAATCATTTTCTCGTGAAAGAATGTTAGTTTTGGGTGAAGCTGCGGGTTTAGTTACCCCATTTTTCTATGAGGGAATTTTATGTGGGTTGGTATCAGCAGAGATTGCATCTTATACTACTAAATCATTAATAGAAAATAATTGTGATTTTAACCAACTATCTCTTAGACAGTATGATAACGAAATCACTCGTGTATTTAGAAATTTTTTTAAAAATGGAAAAGGTTCAGAATATATCTTCTATAATGCTGGTTCTAATATGCAATTAATTTGGGATTCTTATACAAAATCGATTTTTAAAGATAAAAAACTAAGAAGATATATTTATGAAGCATATCAAATCGAGGACATTGAAGCTCTCACTAATTATGATACAAGCAGAGATCGATATGCTGGGGAGAGAATGTTAGCTAATTTGCCCTTCTTATCAAAAATAAGTTTAGCTCCCTTTTTCCTTAAGGCTAGGTTTATTCTTTAAAAATAATCAAAAACCTATATAAAGAAAAGTGCAAATTTTTTTATAACATCCAAATCATTTGAGCAATAAACCATACTTGATTATTAATTAAAGTCCAAGCAATAACGGGTCCAATTGAATTATCCGTATATTTAAATATTAATCCCAAAATAAAAAAGATTAATCCAGTATAAAATGCAGTAAATACATTTCTAGTGGTTAAAATATGTGCTAACGCAAAAATAAAGGTAGTAACAATTAACCCATATGATATTTTTCTACTCTCACTATTAAATACCTCATCTGTATTAACAATAAGCCATGTAAAAAAAAACATTTCTAATGGACCCCATGCAAATATACCTAAAATGCCATAATAGATATTCCAAGGAAAATTCAATTGGAAGTCATATAATTCATAATTAATTATATTTCCTGTTGTTAAATACGTAAATATAAAAAAAAACACTAAAAATGATGATGAAAATAAAATTGATCTTTTAATTCCTTTACTTTTTATACCATATGTTGATAATTTTTCCTTACAAATTATTGTATAAATTACTGGAAGCAATCCAACAGATACTATTTCTATATAAACTGAGATAAAACGTTTATCTTGTAATTCATCAAGTGTAGTTGCAAAATTAAAACCATACATCGCGGATAAGATTATAATTACGAAAAAAGCTCCAATAATGAACCATATCCAAGTAATAATTACTCGAAATTTAGGGTTTAATAAAAATTTAGATGTTTTCTTCTCATTCATGCATAAAAAAAAATTACTTTAAATATTAAATTTATATAGACCAATTTTTCTAAGAATTATTCAGTAAAAATTTTTGAAGTTTGGATAAATAATTTTTTTGTGAAGTTTAAGAAATTAGATAAAGAAAAAATGATTTATTTTATTCTCCTTCTTGATCTTCGAATAAACCTAAATTAGGGTCTAGGAAATGATTAGAACACATAGGACAAGCATTAAACTTTGAGATCCAATATGCAACGCACAGATAATGAAACACACTGCCGCAGAATGGACATACAATTATATTTTCTCTCGCAATATTAATATATTTATGGCATACAGTGCATTGGACATCAGAGGTTGAAATTCCTTCCCTTAATTTAATTCGAGAGGATAAAACTTCTTCTAATTTTGAAATTTCTTCTTGATAAAGTCTTTTTTCTCGATTTGATTTTTTTATTTGAGAATTAATCGATTGAATTCTTTCCTTTAATTCATCATCAGATAATTTTTCTGGAAAAAGTGTTGTAAAACGATAATTCAGTGGAATCTCATGGTCTAGTAATCCAATATTTTTTATTGTACTAAAAAGAATCTCTTCTTTGCCAATTATCTCTTTAAATGAAATAAAAAGTTTAGAAATTGATAAGTATAGTGCAAATTTCATTTGATTTGTTTTTTCAGTAAAATTTTTTTCCCAATTTTTTATAAGACTGTATGGACTAACTCCTTTCTTTCTAATATCTTCAAATATTTTTGTAATATCTTTTTGGATTTTAGTAGTTTCTAATGTATATTTCCTCAGCATATTTTTAATATTTTCTAATTCCGGAAACTCCTGATTTATAGTCTTAGAGGTTTCTTGTTGATAAAAACTCAGCATATGATTTAATTTTGCAATTTTATTATCAATAAGAGTTTTAACTTCAGCTTTCACTTTCTCTTCATATATAGATTGAGCGGAAGTTTCAAACCCTTCTACTTTACGAACGATTTCTGAATTTATATTATTTATTGTTTTCCTTATATTTAATGTGATCTCATCGTAAGGTTTTAAATAATTTTCAAATTCTAAAATCCAATCTACAATATCATCTAATAATTTAACTATTTGGCGTTTTTTTAAGTTTAAATGGGTCGTACAATCTTGCTCTTCAATCTTATCTTGATAATAAGTTTCAATTTTTTCAAAAATCTTCAATATTGTTTTAGAAATGAAATTATTAATATCACTTTGATTTAACTCTTCTAATATACTGTTTATTTCTCTCTTGGTAATAATTTTTTTGTCATCATAAATCTCATTCCTTTGTAAAAGCAAATTAGTTATGAAATCCTTTAATAGCTCAATAAAAAATGAACGTAATTTTTTTTTAATCTCTGCTTTCTCTGTAGAATCTTTAAATTTTTCAATTTTATTAATAGAAAAAAATCCTATTGAATAACATAGATATAAATAATCATAAATAAGCACGGATTTGAAGTTACTAGATTCTTTAAAATCAGAAATTATATCATGTATATAAAAAATACTATTATTTTCACGATCTTCATTAATAATTGGGATTTCGCCGTGCTCTTTTGTGATTTCATATAATTCTTTTATTGGCTCCCAAATTTCAAGATCAAGCGGAAGTTTTTTAGAAATAGAAGGAATTTTCTTAAGTATAGAACTTTCAACAAATATATAAATTTCATTTTCAAATTTGGATTGGAATTTTTCCTTATTAGCTTGTATAAAATCAATAAGATTTTCGCATTGGTCTCTTGAGTGCTTAATTTTATTAAATAATTTTTCAAATAATTTCTTATTTTTAATTATCACTCTTATATTTCTCATGTCTAAGAAGATAATTCTAATCCTCCGCTTAATTCGCATTAATTCCTCTAAAATTTCTGATAGAAAATAATATAATTTATTTAAATTCCCAACATCGAAATAATTGCTAAAGAAATCTTCTAAATTTATTAAGTATTCAGAAATACTACTAAAATCTTCTAAATTAAATTTTGAGGAAATAAAGTTTGTAAATTCTGATTTATTTGATCTTTTTTTCTCAAAATTAATTATTTGTCTTTTTATTTCTTCAATTTCTACTTTTGTAAACGCTTTTACATCATCAAAAATAAATTCGTTACTATTGAATAACATTAAAAATAGTCTTTTTTATTCAAAAATAAGATAATAATATCTATTCGCCTAATTCATTTAACTCGAAATATTTTTCCTTATATCCTGCATTAGTTATTGTTAAAATATCAATACCATTACCTGTCATTGCATCTCTTGCTAATGCAGAACGTATTACTTTTTCTACTAATTTTTCACCTTTTGCAATTGTCATTTCCGGTATGTATTCCGATTCAAGCACTCCTACCATCATCAGCATACTCGTACCCCCCACTCCGTAGTCATCAGGCATCAAAGATCCGATCGCATCTAATGTATAAAGCTTTGGTCCATCAATATCTACTCCAGCTATAACAACATTTGTAAATAAGGGAAACATTTTCCGAGAATACAGATAATTACTAATCATCTTTCCCATGCTTTGGGTAGAAATTCTTGAACCAGCCTCGTATTGATATAAATTTGCTCTAGCTTTCATAATTTTTACTAAAATTTGAAAATCTCCAATTAATCCATATGCAGAAAGGCCAATATGATCGGTTAAAGGAAATACTTTTTTGGTTGATTTATTTGTAACAGTATAACCTAATGTAGCCCGTCGATCATTACCTAAAACCACCCCATCTTTGCATTTTATTGCGACCGAAGCCGCTCCTGGAACCATGAATTCCCTGCTCATTTTCCTTCGCTTTTTTTCTTATTTAATCCTTATTCTCATTATTAAATTAGAACTTATTAATTTAATATATAATTTAACTTAAATTTCTTTTCCAAATATTTAATAAATCTAAAGCCTAGCCTACATTTGATCAAATATTTTTCTCTTGTCAAAATAATATATAGATTGAATTAATATCATATTTTATATAACTCACTATATTTATTATACCGATAAGTATAGTTAGATAAATTAATCCAAGAGAAAAAAAAAAAATAAAAAAAATGATATTTACTAATCGGGAACTCGAGTTAGAAATATTTGATTGCTAAAAGCAAATCATCCTTTGTTACTTTCTTTCTACCTGCATGATTACAGAATGTGATAGCTTGTTTAGTAATAGCTGTAGCTGTACTCTCTAAATTTTCAATCAAGAGATCTACTGCATCTCTCGCAACAATAGTTGCACCTTGTTTTTTCATTAATCTCCTAACTGGACTCCAGGCGAAAGAATGTTTCTTTTTTGCCATAATTTTATTCCTCCATTTTTTTTTTCTAAAATTTCAGTTTTTAATTTTTTTTAATTTAATTTTTATTAGAGACTTAGTTTAAATTATAAGCATTCGTATATTTAAACCTTTTGCCAAGAAGGATATTTTTAAAATCATAAAGTAAAAATCGACAAAAATAAGAAATTATAAAATAGTAAAATTTTCTTAGAATAAAGCCCAAAAAAATTACTTAAAGAAGGAAAATACAAAGTTAAAAACTTTTATTAAGAATAATAGAAAAAATTTTTAGGTTATATATTGAAATTGATTATGATATTTCATTAAAAATTCTTATCTTAAAGGACTTAAAATTAAAATTTATTGCCAATATTAGTAATATTTGTTTTTTCTTTAATATTTTCGTTGAATCTTCATATGAATGTTAAATACAATGGATTTTAGTATTTTTAATATATTTTAAATTCAATTAAATTTATTCAATTTAATTTTTCTGTTAGATGATCAACTTGTATATAATTTTTGCTCTTTTAATCACAAGTAATATTATATTTGCTTTGATAGCGTGATTTGGATATGAAATTTGTAAGATTTTTAAATATATAGTAATTTTAATGCATTCTTAAAAATTATTATATAATAGAAAATTAATTTAATTATTGTAATCAAATCAAATAATTTTGATTAATATGGTTCTGAAAGAAGAATTAAAAAAGAAAAAACCAGCTGAAGAACACGAAAAAAATGGTAAAACTAAGCAATACTTATTTGATTCGATGAAGTTAATTGTTGAAAATATAAATAAAAATATAAATCATCTTTCTGATAATTGGAAATTTACAAAGTCTTTCATAGATATTATATATGAAGGAATAAAAACCAAAAGACATTTCTTCTTATTAGCATCAGGCAGGAGTGCCATGATATTACAATGTTTTGCAACGCGGTTAGTCCATTTGGAAGGGAAAGCGTATATGGTTTCTAATTTGCAAAGCATTCCTGCTATGAAGAAGAAAGATATTTTAATTGTTCTTTCAGGATCAGGTACTACTTCAGTAGTTCAAAGTCTTTTGGGATCTTATGTAAATTCTGTAATTCCACACGCCATAATTGTAATAACATCTTATCCTGATACTACAATCGGCAGAATGGGGGATTTAACAATAAAATTATTAGGAAGAACAAAAAGAGACCAAGTAGCAAAAGAAGATGATATAGAAGCAATTCTTACTCCCGAGGGAACAGCCTTTGAACAAATTGCTTTTACCTATTTAGATGCGGTAATTGCTGAATTAGCATTGCGCTTGAAAAAAACTAATAAAGACATGTTAAAAAAGCATTCTCAAGGGACTTAAATTCAATTTATTAAATTATGATATTTAATTTTTGATATAAGTCAATTTTTGATTATTTTTTTTACCCAAATATTAAAATAACTAATTAAATTTTATATCAATGCACCTGCCTATAGTGTTTTTTTGAGATTCTAATTTTGGAAACAATGAAAAAAAAACTCCAGCAGGTGCACATCAAATTAACTTTACTTTTACAAATCAACTTGGAGTAAAAAATATTAAATGAGTTTGGAAAAAAAATCTTTAGTTTTATTTAATTATTCAAAACCTAATACTTATTCCTATGCTGCTTTAATGGGCTCATTGGATTCCTACTCTGCTTTTTCTGAAAATATTGAAATAAAAATAATTAACCAAAATTTATTTAAATTTCTTCAAAATGAACAAAATTGGAAGAATTATTCCAATTATAAACATATTATTTTATTATATTCACTATTCTCTGAGCAGTTTCTTGGATTTTCTGATAAAATATTTAAAATTAAGAAATTATTTAAAGAACATATAGGAAAATCAC
>JAHLWH010000006.1 GCA_019058015.1 Promethearchaeota archaeon
CTTCTAAATCTGTGTTATGAGGGAAAATTTTGACTTCAACATAACCTTTTGATTTATATGCGTTTGCTTCAAATTTTCCATTTTTTAGATAGATGTATTTATCATTTTTTATGATTTTTGCTATATTTTTGAATTTTTCTTCTATTTCTTTTAAAGATGCCCTTGTTCTAATTAAACCAGTGCGAGAATTTTGTTTTGAAGTGTTCTTTTTTTTACTCAATTGAAGATTATTTATTTCTTGCCTTTTATTTTAAATTTTTCAATTGGTTCGATACTACTTTTAATACAGGTAAATTTGTCTATCATAATAAATCTTTCATAGATAAGTATCTCAAAGATATTCTAACATTATTATATAAGTATCGTCATTTTTTTAAGAATCCTTAATTTATTAGAAAAAAAATGGAATGAAAACCGGTAAAGAATTGGAAATGATTAAAAATAAGTAAAAAAACTAAAATGAAAGAAAGCTCAAAATAAAAAGATAAATAGAGAGAATATTATATATCTATTTGTTAAAAAAATATGGTAAAAAGAAAATACCCAAGTTATAGGAAAACGCATGTTAAAGGGCATATAAGAAGAGTACATACAAGCTCAGGAGTAAGAAGGGTTGCAATAAAACCCCATAAAAGCACCATAGGACGAAGAAAGAGGAGAAGGTAAATGTAATGGTTAAAAGGCACCGAAGAAAATTATTTTTTTTTCCTTATCCTTCTGGCTACAATATATATTTTTAAATTTTTAAAGAAAATTTTTCACAATATTTACATATCACAATATCTTTGTTTTTATCTAAATTATCAAAGGATGCTCCACACTCTGGACAATGTAATACCTTAAATTCATAACCGAACACCTCACCAAATCGAGTATTCGCAAGCTGCCAGATGTGAGTTAAAACTCCATTTACAGTTGGATTTTTTTCAGCACCGATATTCAACATAGCAACATTGTTTTCCTCATCGACTCTTGTTTTTATAATTATCCTTTCTCTACGTCCAAGTTCCTCATCGGGATTTTGATTTAAAACATAATAATAAATTTCGGCTTTAAATGGCTCTTGACTCTCATAAATTGGTTTAGATACAGATTTTCCCGCCCACACTCCGATTGCTTCTCTAAGTAAATTAAATGTCCTCTCTGGATCATACTCTAGCTCAAAAGATCGAAACGATCTTTTTAAAAAATTAATATATATTTAAATGTTTCCATATGGAAACATTTCTCAAAAAAGAATATTGTTATTATTAGCTAAAATCCTTATTTTCCATTAAAAATACCAATTCTTTAATTGTAAGAGAACTGTTATCTTCTCAAAGAGAAAATCGATTTTCAATACATTATATCATATTTATATCTGTGCAATAAAAGTAAAAGAGCTCAGAGAGGCATTTTTTCAAATTCGTCAATAATAGTTTGAAATCTTGCTGCAAATGTCTGAAAAGTCAATATTTGCTCTATTCCACTTTCTATTTTTCTTGAAAATTTTTCAAAATCTTCTAAAATTTCTTCTTTCATAACATTTTCTGGTAATTTTTCCAGTAGGGTGAAGAATTCAGATATAAATCCCAAATCATTCATATTATCATTCTCTCTCGCCTGTACAAGATCTTCACACTCTTTTCTAAGAGTCTGAAAAAGTTGAATAAGATCTTCTTTATAATTCTCGCTCAATTTTTTTACTCTTTAAAATCTAAATTTAATTATAAAATCTGGTAAATCTGAATATTTATTTATAAATTGAATATAATATAACAATTTTTTAATCATTTTTTTCAATTTGAATCTTTAATTTTCTTTACTCTCTTCAAATTCCCATAAAATTAAAAATTCACTTAAATTCTTTAATACTTTAAAATAAATAAAGATTAGAGTCTTTTAACAAGATTTTTTATACAATACAATTCATTATGATTCTTTTTATATTGACAGAAATTCATTAATCTATTTAAGAGATCCACCATACATTTCCATATTGGCTTTCATAATATTGCTTTATTTTTTTGTATTTTTCTAAGAAATCTTTATCTTTATTTTTCCATTTGATTTTAGGGGCTAACTCTTCTAATTTTCGATATTTATCAGGGAAGTATTTTGAAATAGTATTGCTATCTATCGCAAAGACCATATTATCAATTAACCTTTTAACTTCTCTTTTAATTTCTACACCTTTTAAAAAATCTTTTATAAAATCTCCAATATCCTTTATATTTCCCATATACACAACTAAAATTTGTTTATTTTATTATTAATATACAAATTATTTTATTTCAATTATCTCAAATATAAACAACTACTAAATTTACACTCTCTTATTTTTAAAAAGAATGATTAAAATATTAATATATAAATTCCCTAAGGTACTTTTAAGTGGCAATAGATATGCCAAAAAACATTAAATGTCCTGTTTGTAAAATTGAACTCAATTGGACAGCAACCAATACTCCAAATACTTTCAAAGGCTGTTGTTCTAAATGTGGTATAAAATTCACATATATGAATGGAACAATCATTAGTGACCCAAAATTTTCAAAGTAGGATTTAAAGTTTAAAGATAGGGAAGAATTTATATATATGAGTATTTCAAATGAGTATAGACTTTATTTATTATTTAGATAAAAAAATTCAAGAGAAATTAGAAGAAGAATCCTATACTGTGTTGAAAGAGTTAAAGGAAGATTTTTCTAATAAATTTCCGGATTTAGTAAATAATATTTGGAAAATTAAATATAAACCTATTGATAAATTTATTTTTGAAATTTTAATTGATGAGATTAAAATTTTAACTATGAAGAATATTACAAGTGGATATCAATTAGATTTCTCATATAAATTAATTCTAAACTGCATCAATTGTAATAAGGAAATGCAAGAAACGATTTATAGCATTAAAGATGTATATAATATTTTAGTAAATAAAAATAAATGTATAGA
>JAHLWH010000070.1 GCA_019058015.1 Promethearchaeota archaeon
GTTTTAATCCCTCTGGAGCAGTCATATTTTCTTTCCATTCTGTTTCCAAAACTCCGAGAGAGTAGGGAGAACCAGAACCAAAACTAATGAACTTTTCTTCTTCATATAAAGTTCCAAGAAGGTCGATCCCATATAGCATTCCTTTGCCTTCTTTCTCTGAATACCCTGCAATTATCATTAAGGTAAGAAAATATGAACGCCCCTGATAAAGTAGATTCCTAACGGTATTAGCAACATATTTCGGTTCAGGGATTTTTTCTTCTTCGACAGTCTTAAGATTAGATAAAGCAATGGCTTGATTCACAACATATTGACAATCAGCTACACCACCGCTAATCGTGGCAGCACAGAAATCGTTTATTTTGAACAATTTCTGGGCTTGTTTTGTTGCAACAAAGTATCCCGCTGTTGCTTGAGATTCAGTACCTACAACCACGCCATCTTTTACTTTAATTGCAACCGTAGTTGTACCTGTTTTGATAATATTAACTAACGTCTGTGAATCAAATTTATTATTTAAAATGTGTTCGTTCATAATTGCTTGCACAATCTTTTATATAATTTAAGTAATAATGAGTTCTTTAATATTTATTTTTTTTCTCTATATACCAAAAATCATAAAATTTTAAAGATTTTAAAAATTTAAAGAAATATGGCAAGGTCGCAAAAAAGAAGTAAAAGAAAATATACCGGAAAAAAGTATAAACATTTTGGAAAAAAGAGAAAAAGAGAGCTTGCAAGACCTCCAATCGAAACAACAATTGGAACTGAAAAAAAGAAAAAACAAAGAGTTATTGGTGGGAATTATAAATTAAAATTATTTTCAAACTCCTTTTGCAATCTAACAGACCCATTAAGTAAAAAAACTGAAAAAACTAAAATTCTCAGATTTGAGGAAAATCCTGCCTCTAAAGAGCTTTCTCGAAGGCATATTATAACTAAAGGAGCAATAATTCATACTGAGAAGGGATTAGCGAAAATAACAAGTCGTCCTGGTCAAAATGGTGTAATTAATGCTGTCCTTATAAAATAGTAATCAATCTGTTTCTATTTTTATATTTTTCACAGTCGCGGATTTCCCCTTAATAATTTTTGTATCTGTAGAATCACAAAACTTACATTTAAATAATAACAACCCCGTTAAGGCATCTGTTTCTTTAAAACTAATTATGGAGATTTTACCGCACTTATTACATTGAATTTCTCCAGGTGTAATTTGCATATTTAGTTTAGCTCCTTCTGCAATAGTTCCTGTTATCGCCATTTTAAATGATTGTTTTAAAAGTTCAGGAACAATAAGAGTAAATTCTCCAATTTCTAAAAAAATTTCTTTAATTTTCGTCGCTTTATATTTTATTGCAGTTTTAAGAGCTGTTTGATATATCGCGCTCGCGAAAGCAAACTCGTGTATTTTTTATCTCTCCCCAATTAATTAACTTTTTATTTTTCTTATTTGCTTTGCGATTTCGAATAATAATTTTCTTTTATTTTTTCCTTTAGAATCAATGAGAATACGTCCCGGGTTTTCCCACCATGTCTTTGGATATCTTGAAGTATTTTCAATTTTATATTCATAACCTAATGTTTTCACTGCCTTCTCTATATCATCTAAAGATATCTTTTCAATTGCAAGATTTTTAGGCAACCTCCGACCTTGACTGATTGTTCGATTCTTATCAAAATATTGAGGCCAAAAAATAAGATACGGTGTTCTCTTTCTCATTATTCTATTCTATTTTTTAAATTGATTGACACTTTAAATATTTTTTTTTGAAATTATTAACAATTTTAAATTGTGTTTTACTAAAAAAAAATATAGTATTATATTTGTTAAGTTACCCATTTTAACCCACTCTATAATATTGGGAGTAAAAGATCATTTTGGGATGGTGGTCTAGCTTGGTATGATTCTGTAAAGATTTGTTCTTTACAGCGTAATTCTTGGCTGGGGGCCAAGCGGTCGGGGGTTCGAATCCCTCCCATCCCATTAATCTAAAAGAAAATATAGTCCAAAAATTTTAATCAATAAAAAATTAGGAAAATATATTATGAATTTATTTAATGAAATTGAAGAAAAATTTATAGAAACTAATGGAATAAAACTTCACACAATCATAGTAGGTTCTGGAGAACCTCTCATATTGCTACATGGATTTCCAGATTTTTGGTATGGTTGGAAAAATGTGATTTTAGGATTAAAAGATGAATTTAAATTAATCATTCCTGATATGCGCGGTTATAATCTTTCAGATAAGCCAGAGGGAATTGAAAATTATAAATTAGAAATTTTAATAGAAGATATTAAAGGTTTAAGCGAAAAATTAGGTTTTACTGAATTTAATCTTGCAGGACATGATTGGGGTGGAATGGTATCGTGGGCATTAGCCGAGAAATACCCTAAAATACTGAAAAAATTAATAATATTAAATGCGCCCCATGCAAAAATATTTAGAAAGTTAATTACAAAAAATAACGCCCAAAGAAAAGCCAGTGGCTATATCGTCAGATTTTTAAAAGAAGGTGAAAATTTTCTCTTTGAAAATAATTTTCAAGCTTTACAATTATCTGTTTTTGGTACAGCAAAAAACAAAAAAGCATTTAGTGAATTTGATAAAGAAAAATATTTAGAAGCATGGTCCCAACCAGGCGCATTAAATGGAGGAGTAAATTATTACAGGGCAAATCGTCGTTATGAAGAATGGTCTGGAATAATTAATGTCCCGACTTTAGTTATATTCGGTATGAAAGATATATTTGTATTACCTAAAGTACTCGAAGGATTAGAAGATTTTATTAAGGATCTTAAAATTGTTAGAATTGAAAATGCATCTCATTGGGTTATGCACGATGATCCTGAATTAGTTAATTCAAGTATACTATCATTCCTTAGAGGATAATAAGACATAGATTAAATCAATCTATTTCTTATGGAACAATTCATTGAATAATTTAATCAATTCGCTTTATATTAAATATGTGACCGCTCCATGCAGAAAGATCAATATAAAGACCATAAGTTTCAAGATCTTTGCCCTTATAGATATAACTTTTTTGTGTTAGTAAATCAGTAAAAAACCAATCATAAGTATCGTAATTTAGTTCTTCAATTCTAACATGTCCTTGTGCAGGATTTGGACTGTAATTCACAATTATAAGTTGATACAGTTCTTTGAACTTCCATTGATAAGAAATTAAATTAGTATATGTGTAATTTTCAGCATTTATGGGTTCAATTTTACAGAGATCCCATTTACCTTTTGTTAATTCCTCTACAGATGCAATACTTAATAAATTTTGATAAAGATCTAGGAGATCTTGGTTATTATCCTCAACTGGACGCCTTCCTAATTGAACCGGTATTTTTATTTTATACCCCTTCATTTGTCCTTCATGGACTAATTTTGCACCAGGTAAAGTAAGACTGATAATTGCAGCTGCTCGAGAACGTTCTTCACCAAATGCCGTTATTGCCCTAAGTTCATCATGATTTTCAATAAAGCGTAAAAGTTTCCTTTGATAATCCCATTCTGCACGGAGATGACTATAAATCGTTTCAGCTCTCTCGTGCAGCATACGATCATACAACCGTTTATCATAGCAAAAATCAAATCCTTGTTGCTGTAATTCCCATTCCATATTCCAATATACTTCTGCAATAAATAAGAAGTTTGGAAATTTTTCTCTTACAACTGGAATCACTTCTTTCCAAAATTCTTTCTCTGGTTGAGGTCCCGCTCTTTCACCCCAAGTACGACTAAAAACATCATTAGTCATTAACATTGCCATATCACATCGAACTCCATCGCATAATTCAGCAATATTTAATAAGGTATTAATTGCTTTTTGACGTGCTTCCGAAGAAAATGCGTTTATTTGAATTGTATCCGTCCAAGGTGGAAAAAAATTAGGATCCTTTCCATGTGCGTAAATATGATCATTAGTACTAAAAAATTCAATTGGATGTGCTCTATAATCATCAATAGTTCCTTTTATGAATATATCTGATTCTTCTAAAATCCAAGGGTGATCAACAGCTACATGATTTGGTACATAATCTAGTAATAAATGTATATTCCGTTCGGTTAATTGATCACGGAAATTTTCTAAACCATCATCACCACCAAGATGATGATCTACGTAATAATTAAAGATAGAATAGGGCGACCCTACAACATCATCTGGCTTAAAATCACTTAAAGCTTTATGATATTCCTGTTGTAACCCTGGGTGGTTAAGAGCAATTTCTCTACTTTGAGGACTGCGTTCCCAGACACCCATAAGCCAAATAACATTGAAAAATTTTAATTCTTGACTAAAAACTTCAGGAGGGATATTATTAAACGTAATTTCCTGTTTATAAATCTTTGATAAAGCTTGGAGCCAAGGCCAAGTATTTATTTCATAAATTCTAGGTTGTTCCTGCCAATCTACATTTTTAGTTCTCATATTAAAATCATCTTTTAAATAAAAGTCAAATATTCTTCATAACATATCTCTTAGTCATAAAAATTATTAATCTGTTTTTATTTTAAAGAAAATAAGATAAAAATTATTTGCGAAAACCAATAAGAATTATAATAAATTTTAATTAAAATGATTTATTTAAGGAATTATCCTATGATTAATGAAAATATTATAGTATATTTGAAGGAGGTTTTTTAAAAAAATGAGTTATGTAAAAATTAATATACCTGACAAATTAAAAAAAAAAGTAATTGATACAATTTCAAATGTTTCGAGCACTCCTGAAACAAAAATTAAAAAGGGAATGAATGAGGTTACTAAATCTATTGAACGAGGAATCGCCCGTCTGGTTATCATTGCTGAAGATGTAGATCCACCAGAAGTTGTCTTCCATTTACCCTTGCTCTGCGATGAGAAGAACATTCCATATATTTTTGTTAACACAAAAAAAGATTTGGGAAAAGCGGTGGGTTTAAAAATTGATACATCCTCTCTTGCGATAATTATACCTGGAGAAGATAATGAAGCCGCAATTAAAGATATTATCAGCCAAGTTAATAAATTAAAGTAGAAACATCAAGTTGAGATTTATTGAGTAAAAGAGAAAAGGGTAAAGAAGGATATGTAGATCGATCCTTTCCAGCTCAGGTCATTCAGGTTGTTGGAAAGACTGGGATGACAGGGGAGATATTGCAAGTAAAGGTCAGGATCTTAGAAGGGCGAGATAAAAACAGAATTCTAACTCGCAACGTTAAGGGACCAGTTCGTTTAGATGATATCGTTGTATTAAGGGAAGTTGAACGAGAAGCAAGGAAAATTAGAAGATAAAAATATTTATTATTTGATTTAATTTTTTTAGTATCTTTTTTTTTATGAGATTTTATTTTAAATTCAAACAACTGTTTAATTTAATATTAATATCAACTTGAAAAAAATATAAAAATTAAAAAAAATATTATTAATAGGGTGCTTCAGAATTATGAATTTTCAATTCTATTCCGTTGAAGCGATAAATCATTAATTCTAAAGCGCTCCGCTATTAATTTTATTAAAGATTCTATTAATCGTTTCCCTCAGTATTTATGTCGATATTTTTTGCTGGCTTTTTTCCAATTTTTATTTCTAAAAGACCATTAGCCATTTTTGGTTTAACCAAGTTTTCATCTGCATCAGCTTGTAAGGGAATATCGAGATCGATATCCTTTTTACTCATCCATGAGAAAAAATCCATGAAAAATGGTGCTCCATATACTCCAAAAGATTTTTTACTTTCATCACTCACACTTTCTTTCTCATCAGATTTTGTTCTTTTTGCAGTGACATTTAAATTTCTTCCAACAATTGAAACTTTAACATCGTCTTTAGTTAGTCCTGGCAAAGGAATAGTAATTAAATATTCATTTTCATGTTCTTGTATATCGTGAGGGACCCAGCCTTCAAATATTTTCATACCATATTTCATACCCTTAGAAATCATTCCCTTTAATCCTGCTATATCATGGGGAGAACATCGAAAATGGCTATGCCGAAATCGTGGATTAAAGCTTCCTTCAAAACACATATTTTTTTTCCTCTTTTTTATTATTTCTACTTATTAAATTCATTTGATTTGCTTAAATTTCTAAAAATCTTCATCATCATCGATAATTGGAATAACTCTTGTATGTTTTTCTCGTTCATTCTTGAGTTTCTCGAGAATCGATTTATATTTCTCTAATCTTTCATCAAGCATGTTAATTCTATCTGTAAAGTGCTTTTTTTTCTCTTCTAATTCCTGGACAATACTTTGAATTCGTTCTATATTATCTGAAGTATAATCAGATTCGTCAATTTTTTTAGCATGTCTTGGAAATTCTGGAAATGTATAAGGAAAGCAAGAAAACATTTGTTCAAAATGTTTTTTACTTGGTATGGCCTTTAAAACTGTTTGAATATAATCACCAAGCGTATCAATATTTGGTTGGAGATTATTTTCTAACACTTTTTTTAATCCTTCAATGCCCCTTTTGGTGATCCTATAAATTTTTTTTAATCTATTATTTTCAGTTTTTTCCTCTATATCAACGAATTGTTGTTCTGCTAATCGATTTAAGAGTGGATAAATTGTACCGGATGAAGCTCTCCATACATTTTTAAATTTTCTATTTATTTTTTGAATTATTTCATATCCAGAAATACCATCATTGTTCTTTATCATTGATAATACTAATATATCCAATCCTGATGAATGACCGCCGTGATATCCGCTGAATCTCTTGCCAAAAAACATTTTTTTTTAATTCACCAATTTAAACAAATTATTAATCTATTCAAAATATATTTTTTTTTATATATATCTGTTTAGATATATATAATTCATAGAAAAACAGATATTTAAATGTATCGGAGACTGATATATTGGAAAGTGATATATTAAAAATATGTTATTTCATAAGAAAAAATAGGAAAATAATTTAATTCTAATAAAAAAATAATTTAAGTAATAAAACTGACATAATTAGTAATAAAAAATGAGAGATTATTTATGAATTTAGGATTGGAACGGAAGGTTGCTTTAGTTTTAGCATCAAGTAAGGGGTTAGGGTTAGCTTGTGCTAAAGGTCTTTATGAAGAAGGAGTAAATGTTGTGATTTGTAGTAGATCAATGGAGAATTTAGAAAAAGCAAAAAAAGAAATTGAACAAATTAAATCCATAATGAAAGGAAATAAAGTTATTTCGGTAGTTGCAGATTTATTGAAAGAGGGAGATATAAAGAATCTTGTTGATAAAGTTTTAGAAGAATTTGGGAGAATAGATATTTTAGTGCATAACGCTGGAGGTCCACCCTCGGGTCCAATAAATAAAATTACTAAAGAAGAGTGGTTAAATTCTATTGATTTAAATTTACTTTCTTTTATTTGGATTACTCGAATGATATTACCAATAATGCAAAAGCAAAAATCAGGTAGGATAATAGCAATAACTTCAGTTTCAGTAAAACAGCCCTTAGAAAATTTGGTTTTATCAAATACAACTCGTCTTGGTATTGTTGGATATGCAAAAACTCTTGCTAATGAGTATGCAAAAGATAATATTTTGGTAAATGTCGTATGTCCTGGGCCAAATTTAACAGATAGAATGAAGGAATTAATTAATAGAACTATTAAAGAAACAGGAAAATCGGAAGTAGAAGTTAAAAAATCATGGACAAGCCAAATTCCCTTAGGTCGATTGGGAAAACCTGAAGAGTTTGCTAATTTAGTCGTATTTTTAGCGTCTGAAAAGGCTAGTTATATAACCGGAACGGTTATTCAAGTAGATGGAGGTTTTGTAAAGGGACCTTTTTAAAAAAATTTTAATTAGGAAGTTAGAGTTTTTTTTTTACAAATTGAATCTTTTTATACAATTTTAATTAAATTAATAGTATGAAAAATAATTCTAAAAAAATTTCCATTTTATCAATAATTTTGTTTATAACGATCGTTACGTTAATCTCATCCATTTCAAATATGATTTCTCCAAATCTCCTCATTATTTCAAAATATTTTGGATTTGGAGGGAATACTACTCCATTAGGAGTACTCACATTTTCATTTACCATCTTAACAGGGATAGCAATGTTGATCTTTGGCTTTTTAGCAGATAAAATAATAAGAAAATGGATTGTCTTCATTGGAACGATAATTTTTTCAATATTTTCATTTGTTACGATCTTCATTCCATCAGGATTAACCGGATATTTTTTGTTTTTCTTGTTAACAATCATGACAGGAATTGGATATGGCGCTCTGATTCCATGTATCTTCTCATTGATGGGTGATATTGTCTCTCAAGAGGATCGATCTAAGGGTTTCTCTTTCTTTTCAATATCATCGCTAATAGGAATGGTCGTTGGAACGGGTTTAGCGACATTTCTAGGTAGTATTGATTGGCGTATCTCTTATTCAATTATAGGTATAGCCGGGTTTATTAGTGCTCTGCTCTTCATTTTTTTCAGGGAACCATCTCGAGCTGGCAGAGATTATTCATATATGCTTGAAAAAGATGCAGTGGAATATACATATAGGATAAATTTTTCTGACCTGAAAGTAATCTTTAAAAAGAAAGCCAATGTTTGGTTAATTATTAATTTTGTTGATACAATTCCAACAGGTATTATATTATTTTTGCTCTTTGCTTATATGGAAGACTATCATGGGATTTCTTCTGATGTAACTTTGATTTATTTAATACTCATTCTACTTGCCACACTAATTGGGACTATAATATTTGGTTTTATTGGAGATAAACAATTCAAAAAAGGCAGCAAAAAAGCACGTGTAAAACTTGCATTATTGGGAAATATAATTCCTATTCCATTTATCTTCATTGCTTTAATTATACCATTTAGAGCTCCGGATTTAATTCCCGGAATTTTAATTTGGTTAATATTGTTCATGATTGGATTATTTATAAATGGTGCTGTAAATGGTAATTGGTATGCAACGGTAGTTGATTTAAACCTTCCCGAACATCGTGGAACTGTGCTTGCAACCTCTAATTGCTTTGATATTATTGGAAGAGCTATAGGTCCATTAATCGGTTCGATTTTTGCAGATACATTTGGTTTTGTTTATGGAATGATGATTTCAATTTTCTTTTGGATTTTTATTCCATTCTTTTGGATTGCTGTACTTAAAAATATTGTTCCTGAAATGGAGGCGACAGAAAAAATATTTGCTGAAAGACTCGAATCATTGATTAAAAAATAAATAATTAAAAATAAACAACTTTTTTTTATATATTTCATTTTTAAAATAAATTGAACTATGAGCAGCATTAAAGAATTATTCGGAATTAACTTTAATCGTCTGTACGAAACAATTGCTGTAACTCTTACAAAATTAGAAAAGGAAAAAATTATTATACCCAATTCTGCTTGTATGGGCGTTAAATTCCTTGATAATAACACATTTCAGATGACTCCATATCTTGAGACAGATACATATAAGAATTTGATTAAATTTCCATATGTTTCAATCAATTTTGTAGATAAAATTTATTTTTATGCTCAAGCCGCGTTATTGGGTGAGAATTCAGGTCTAACTGAAAGAGAATTTCCAGATTCCTATTATGATATTAAAGATGAAATTCCTTACTTAAAGGAATCGTGGGGAGTAATTTTTGGGAAGTTGAATGAGCACAAAATAATAAATAAAGCCACTCATCTTGGGGAAAATAATGTTCTCCAAGCCAATTTTAAAATTATTGATTTTATAAAGATACAAGAGTCATTTTATCTTAAAAACCGGGCTGAAAATCTTGCTCTTGAATCAATTATTCTCGCAACAAGGTTAAAAATTGCAGTTAAAAAAGAAAATAAGGAAATGTATGAAAAAATCTATGATAGGATATTGTATTATAATGAACAAATTAAACATTTTGCTAAAAATGATAAAGCAATAGAAACTATGGATTTTATAGTGAGTTATATAGAAAAAAATATAAAATTTAATTGAAAAAATTCCATAATACTAATTTTACAATTTTTAAATTGAAATTATTATCTTTTAAGAATTATAAAAGCAACATATTTAATTAGAGAGGAAATAATTATAAATTAGAGTAGTAATGAGTAGAGTAGAATTAATGGTTCCAGCTAAAAATTGGAAGAGCTTAAAGGCAATGTTAGGCAGTGCAGATGCCGTTTATTTTGGAATCGAAATTTTAAATATGCGAATGATGGCAGATAATTTTAGATTGGAGGAATTACCAAAGGTTGTTAAATTTTGCCATGAAAATAATATTCAAACTTACTTAGCAACTAATATTATTATTTATGAAAATGAAATAGATACTCTTTCGCAGGTTTTAGATAAGGCTGCAGCTGCAGAAATTGATGCAGTTATTGTTCATGATGTAGGTGCTATCGAATTAGCAAAAGAAAGAAACCTTAATTTTCATATTTCTACTCAAACTAGTATATCAAATTCTATGTCTGCAAAATATTATGAAAGTTTAGGTGCAAAAAGACTCATACTTGCTAGGGAACTCTCTCTTAAGCAAATAAAAGAAATTAAACAAAAATTAAAGAAGGCAGAAATCGAGACCTTTGTACATGGGGCACAATGCACTTCAATATCAGGTAGATGTTATTTCTCAGCCGATGTTTTAGAATCATCTGAATTCTCCGCTAATCGGGGTAAATGTATACAACCTTGTAGGAGGAGTTGGATTGTCACTGATGATACTGGTAAAAGTTTTATTTACGATGGAGTCTATTTTTTGAATACAAAAGATTTATGCATGATTGAATATATTCCACAGCTTATTGAGGCCAATATTGATGCTTTTAAGATTGAGGGTAGGATGCGCGATGCACTTTATGTGGAGATGACTTCAAAATGTTATCGGGAAGCAATAGACTCACATTATGATGGAACTTTCACAGAGGAAAAGGTAAAAAACTGGTTAAAGGAATTGAATAAAGTATATAATAGAGGTTTTTCTACGGGGTTTTATTTCGGTCAACCCCAAGCCACTGAAATTGAACGCGAGACATCTGGAAATGTTTCAGAGTTTAGAAAAAGGGAAATTGGGCGTGTTCTTAGTTATTTTCGAAAGATAAAAGCAGCGAAGATATTACTTACATGGGGTCAATTAAAAGTGGGAGATGAGATAATTATAATGGGAATAAAAACCGATACTTATCTTCGACAAAAGATATCATCTCTTCAAATTAAGAAAAAGGTTGTAACAGAAACTCCAGTAGCATCAAAAGATAATCGAATAACCATTGGAATATTAGTTGATACTCCTGTTAAGGAAAATGATCGTGTCTATGTGTTAGATAAATATTCATCAAATACTTAAAGAAATTAAAGTTCATTTAGTTCTGCAATATACATCAAGGGGTATTCAAAATCTTCTATCCATTTTATTTTTGCTTTAACTTCAACCTTCTTAAATTGAACTACTAAGTCAGCTTCTATTGTTTTACCAGAGATTTCATCGTAATCGAATTCATTTTCTTTTTTTCCTTTTAAATTTTCTCTTCTGAGGTTTATTTTTACAGATTTTACGTAAGGTTGACAAGATATTGCTTGTTCTATACCTATTTCAATCGACTTAATGACATTTTCATTTGTATTAATAGGAATTCCGCATAAAATGTGATAAAGGGCACCTAATTTAATACCCGTCTCAAATGTTGCCCTTTCTTTATCCGTAAGATCTTTTGCAAAATGAATTTTGATTTTTTCTTCAGTGTTATTCTTCTTCAACTTTTATTTCTGCTCCAGTATTATTAGGTTTTGCAATTAAAACAGTACCTCCGAAATCTTTAAGAAATTCTTCGCATTTAGGTTTTAAAATGTTTGCAGACTCATCATTTTCAGTAATTGCAACTATGCATGGTCCAAAAGAGGACATTCCATAAGCTTTTACTTCTTCGGCTTCTAAAAATTTCATTAGTTTTTTAACGATTGGATCTTGTAATTCTATTTCGATTTTCTTGAAACCAATTTTTTGAATCCGTTTTATTCCTTGTCCAAAGCAATTTAAATCGTTTTTTATTAATCCCGGTAAAATTTTCATAATAATTTGATGTGAAACTTCATTGACTTCTTCTCGATTAATGGGCGCAAATTCTTGAAAAATATTTACTTCTTCTTGGTTATGAGCTCCTTGTTTTAAATTAGGAAGAATTACTACAAACCTCCAATTCTCGGGAATAGGGTATCTAAGGATAGTTAAAGCAGGGTTTGCTGATGAAGAAGCTGAAGATGGTAAGTAAGTTTCTTTCTCTCTTCCATTACCGAAATCGTGCCCCGCATCTAAGATAAAACCACCTTGTTCAAAACCCCTCCACCCAATTCCGGATGTACCTCCTCTCCCAACTATTTTTGTAATCTTTTCTATGGGTAAATTTGCCCCTTCTAATTTAGCTATTGCTAAACCGATTGCTAAGCTTAATTGAGTTTTTGATCCAATTCCTAAATGTTCCGGATAATATTCCTTAATTATGAAATGGTAATTCTTATTTTTAACATTAAGAGCATTTGTGATCGCCTCAGTTTTTTCTTTAATGGTTGTTAAAAATCCATCATGAGGTTCATCAATTTCAATTTTTAACCCATCAGAATTATTTGAAACCTCTATCACAATATTAGGGGATTCTAACATAAGACCAATCCCACCATCAATTCTGCCAGTATACCCATTCTCATCAATTAAAGAGAAGTGTACCCTACACGGGGTTTTTATAGTGATTTTGATTGTAACTTCACCGAGGCAATTGACAAAAATAAATAACTACTATCAAATATTCTAGCATATCATTAATTTTTAAGTTTATTAAATTTGTGAAATAAAAATGAGTGATTTAGAAGGTCTTACAAGAAATTTACTTAAAAAACAAAATTCTAAAATTGAAATCATTGAAAGATTAAAGCAAGAATATCTTGATTACAAAAATATATCTCCACAAAAGGCAGAATTATTATCAAATGCAATCTATGAGGAATGTGTAAAGAGTGATACAAATTCGATAAGAAATAAATTTATTAAAAATCTACTCGAAATTCCTACAGCTAATGTTTCAATTGGAAAACAAGGAGTTGGGCGTAGAGGTCTAGGAGATCTTTTTGTGCATAAATTAATAGCTGAGCTTTCTATTACGAAAAGTAAGGCGTTCTTGGCGCCAACTTCTCTTGATGATGCTGGAGCAATTCAATTGGGGAATTATAGTGATTTCAGAGGAAGAGAATTTATCAGTTCGGATGTATTAATTGTTTCAAAAATGGAAGGTATCCACTCTCGATAAAGTGATTTCCCATTTATTTGTGGTTTTCATGTAACTCGCGCTGTCCTAAGAAATTGCTTGGATATTTCTATAGGTCAGTGTATAAAATTTCTTGAAATTGGAATGAATTATAATAATTCGTGTTCGCGAAAAAAATCAAAACGCGAGCAAAACAAGACCTTTATAAACACTAAGGTAGATTTATATCAAAAAAAGAGTACTACAATGGTTAATGTAGTTAAAAAGATAGAAGATATTAATATAAAAAAATCTAAAACCTTAGATGATCACCAAAATGACATTGAAGATATCGTTATAAAAAAGAAAGGAAGAATAATTGGTAGTGAATGGAGGTATATTGGTAAAAACAAAAGAAAAACACCATATTTCCTCATAGAATGCAATAGAGGTTGCGGTTATGATTGCGATGAAAAACGTGAATTTTGGAGAGATAAATATGAGTTAAAACCCTCTAAACGGTACCCAGACGGGAAATGGTGTCCATATAAAATAATTAATAAATCTTTAATTCGTCACCAAAGGGAAATTGAAGATATTGTCAGAATGAAAGGAGGGAAAATTATTGATGCAAAATGGAGATATATAGGTAAGAATAGAGAGAAAAAACCATATTTCCTCATAGAATGTGGTGGTGATAACGAAAATAATGAAAAACATCAATGGTGGGTTGAAAAATACAAATTAAAGGGAAATAAGAGTAATCCAGAGGGTACTTGGTGTAATCAATGTCCAAAAGGAAAAACTTTAGAAGAGCATCAAAAGGATATTGAAGATATTGTCAGAATGAAAGGAGGGAAAATTATTAATGCCAAATGGAGATATGATGAAAAAAATCGCAAATACCCTTATTTCTACATAGAATGTGGAGGTGATAATGAATACAATATGACACACCAATTTTGGATTTATAAAAATGATTTAATACCAGATAAAACCCATCAAGTTGGTGTTTGGTGTCGAGAATGTCAAAGTAAAACCTTAGACCAACACCAAAACGACATTGAGGAATATACTAAGTGGAGGGGAGGAAAGATAATTGATAGTGAATGGAAATGCGTATATCATGGAAAATATAAAGCTAAAATACCACATTTTTATATAGAATGCGATAATGAAGAGGAAAAACACAGGTGGTGGGTTGCTAAGGGTAACCTACTTCCTAAGGCAAGCAATCCAACAGGATCATGGTGTAAAGTATGTAATGATAGAATTAGAGCTGTTAGCGAATACGCTCATATTATTATCGAATATTATAGTTTGATATATTTAAATTTAAAAAATTGTAATGGACGACATGAAGACATTCTTGATGAGGGATCTCGACCAGATCTCATTATTAACAGAGATGATAATTTCAAGTCCAACATTGAACCTCATCAAAATATTATATCATTTTCAAATAATGTAGTTCTAACAAATATAGAAGAAATTGCTGTTGATTTTACGATGTCATTAATTCCTTCTAATATTATAAGAAAATGCTTTAGAAATTATCAAAATAAAAAAAGGTATCTACTGATTGTATTAATACAAGAAGAGGGTATCGTAACTGCACAATATATGCAAAATCTAATTAATAATGACGCAGAACTCGATAATGAAGAAAAGGAATTAATTAAGGTTATAAATTTTGATGAATATTTGCAATTTTTGAACTTAGAAATAAAATTGGATTTATTAAATTTTGATAAATGGAATTCTTTGTCCGAAAAGGAAAAAGAAATAATATCAATGTTCAGAAAAACAATTAAATTGAGTATAGATGCTACTGAATCGAGTTTTGCTCTCAAAGAACTAATAAAATTAAGTGAAAAAAACGGTAAATTACTCGGAATTGAAAATCATTAGACTTATTTAATTTCTCAACATTGATGTAAGTAGAACTTTAAACATCTTCAGAAAAGGATGCAGCGATGATTTTATATAAAATATACTGATATTATTTAACATTTTGTTGAGCAATATATTTTATAACCCTATAATTTAATATAATTAATATTGATTTATATGTTTATTATAGGTTTTAATCTTGAGTGATTTAGAAGGTTTGACAAGAAGGTTAATGGAGAAAAGTTTCAATAAGGAACAGATAATTATACGCCTTGTTAATGAATATATGGATTTTAAAGAGATTGAGAAAGAGTCCGCAATCTTGCTTGCTGAAGCAATCTATGAGGAATGTAAAAATAGTGATATAAAGTCCATTTCAGATCCTTTTATGAGATATTTATTAGATATTAATATGGCAAACGTGACTATTGGAAAACAAGGAGTGGGTTGTAGAGGAGCAGGTGATTTTTTTGTGCATAAACTCATTGCAAAGTTATCTGAGACCGAGAAAAAAGCGTATTTATCACCTAGTTCTTTAGATGATGCCGGTGCTGTGAGATTATCTGATATTAAAGGATTTGAAACAAAAGATGATTTAATCATTGTATCTAAAATGGAAGGGATTCATAGTCGCTTAAGCGATTTTCCATTTATGTGCGGTTTTCACGTAATTTCACGTAACACGTTTATGTGAAGCGTAACGAGGGCTGCACTTCGAGACTTATATGTAAAGGGAGCAAAACCTATCTCCATAATGATTGATACGCATTTGGGTGATGATGCTGATGTTGGAAAACTTTTTGATTTTATGGCTGGTATCTCGACAATTTCCGAATTAACTAATGTTCCTATAACTGCAGGGTCTACTTTAAGAATTGGGGGTGATATGGTAATTGGAGATCGGCTTGTGGGGGGAATAGCTGCAGTAGGGGTGTGTAAAAGAATTTTAGCTCGACGAAATATAATTCCCGGCAATAAAATATTAATGACTGAAGGAGCTGGAGGGGGAACGATCACAACTACTGCGATTTATTCAGGTAATCATGAGGTTGTTAAAGAAACCCTGAATATTAAATTCTTAAAAGCATGTGAGAAACTGTTGACTTCTGATTACACAGATAAGATCCATTGCATGTGTGATGTGACTAATGGAGGTTTGAGAGGAGATTTATATGAGATTAATTATGAAGCAAAATGTGGAGTATTAATTCAAGAAAAAAAAGTAAAAAAATTGGTGAATCCCAGAGTCTTAGATCTTCTAAATAAAACGGGAGTAGATTATTTAGGTGTATCGTTAGATTCACTCTTGATATATTGTGATGAAAACATCAGCGAAGATATAATCAATGACTTAAAGGATATTGATATTAAATGTTCTGAAATTGGTCTTGTTGATGATTCAAATGAAGTGAAATTTATATTTACAGATAAAAAGTCTGCAACAATTCTTCCAAGATTTAGAGAATCTGCTTACACTAAAATAAAAAAGCAGATTGGAGAAAAAACTCCTGAGGATTACAAAGAAATGGAAATAATGGTCAATGCTGCTGCAAAAAAAGCTCTAAATAAAAGAAAAGAAATTCTAGATTATATTATTTCAAATTTAAACAGACAAATAAAATTATGAACTATTTTACTAAATATGACCTAATAAATAGTTTAGAAGGATGTATATCGTACATAGAATTAAATTATAACGAAGGCACGGTTGTTGTTTCTGAATATGGTGCGCGAGTATTAGGTATATTTCCAAAAAAGGAATGTATTAATCTTCTATGGGTTAATCCTTTAATAAAAGATCTTATTACTAAAAACGAGTGGAATATTGGCGGTGATCGCTACTGGATTAGTCCTGAGAGGTTATTTTTCTATAAAAGTCCTGAATCGTGGGAAAGTTGGTTTTGTCCTGAAGGACTCGATCCTGCAGATTTTAAAATAACATCTTCTTCCAACACAAGTTGTCTTATAACTTCAGATATTTCTTTAACTAATCAATTAAATAAAAAAACTTATAATGGTAAAATAAAGCGATACATTTCACTGGTTAAGGAACCAATTAGTACTGGAGTTGCCTATTGTGGGATTCAATATTTAGACGATTGTACACTTTTCGCACCCGATCTACAAATTAACGGTTGGACTTTAACTCAGATAATATCGGGCAGTACGGAGAATCCTGGAACTGTGTTAATTCCAACTAAGAAAAATCCAAAACCTCAATCCTATTTTAGAACCATTCCAAACGACCGTATAAAAATAATGGATACATATGTGGCGTTCAAAATTGATGTTGATGACATCTATAAACTCGGAATTCGACCAGAAGATATTGATTTAAAGCGAGCAGCAAAAATTGGTTACATTTTAAAAATTCCAAATTCAGAAGATCATTTTTTTATAGTTAAGGTTTCTTTTGATATTGCTGAATCTCAAGAACAATGCTTTGATATATCCAGAGATCACCCTAATGCTGAAATTGGAGTAATTCAATCCTATAACGCTGAATCTCCAGATAAAAGTAATCTCATGTTCGGTGAAATAGAACTACAATTAAAGCCCTTCAAAACCGTCAACCAAAAATCTCAAGGATTTGCTAAACATCAATTATTTGGATATCTTGGCACAAAAGAAGAAATTCTAAATGTTGTTGAAAAATATCTCGGAATTATAAACCCAAAACTATTTTAAAATTATCGCTGTGAAAATTCTGAAATCTAAAATAAATAAAAACGATTTCTTCCATTTATTTAAGAAAATTAAACGCAAATAATGAATAAACTTTTATTGCGTTAATGAAATCTTCAATTTCCACATTTTCATTAATGGCATGTGCTGTAGCAGCATTTCCAGGGCCAAAAAGAATTGTTTTTTCGCAATAATTACTATTACGATAATATTGAGCATCACTTGTTGCTGGGAATAAGAAATTTATTGGCTTTTTCTTATAGATTTTTTCAACTATATTACTAAAATCTTTTAACTTTTGAGATTCCTCCCAATTTCTCCAATAAGAAGGTTCTGATTGAAGAAAAATGTCTAAATAAACAAAAATCTCACCCGGTTTTCCTTTAGGGCTATTATTAATTTTATAACCCAAATCATTAATTAATTTTTTTAAGGCGTTTATCACCATTTCTGAATTTTGACCTGGTAATAACCTAAAATCAATAATTGCTTCACAATGATCAGGAACGACATTCTCTTTAACTCCTCCTTTTATCATATTCATACTTTTAGTTGATTGTAATAAAGATTTCACGATACTTTGCAATTGTGGTTGTTCATTATAAATTCTCTTAAAAGTTTCTTCATTTGGGAACGCAGAACTTAGAAGTTTTAAAAGCGCCTTTTCCAGCATTGGAGGATCCACATCAGGAATCTCTAACTTATCTAAATTTTCAATAATTTCGGACATCATATAAATAGCGTTTTTACCTTGAAATGCAATAGAACTATGACAAGCAATGCCATTTGTGATAATTTTTATTTGAACAATACCTTTTTCACCAAGTATAATGGCTTTAGGTAAAGGATTATACCCCGTAGCTTCTCCTACAATTACAAAATCACATTTAATTGAATTCAATTTATTTTCCACGAACCATTTTGTGCCCATTTTACCGCCAGTTTCTTCGTCCGGAACTGCATTTAGTATCAAATTACCAGTAAGTTTAATATTCAATTTCTTCAATATTTTTAAGGTAACAATCATTGCCGCTAATCCTGACTTCATATCCGTAGTTCCACGACCATACATAATCTTATTTCGCTTAATAAAACCAGAAAGAGGATCATGTTTCCAATCATCCAAAGAGGAAGGAGGGACTGTATCCATATGCCCATTATAAAGGAGATTATGACCATCAAAATTATCATTTAATGTGGCGATTAAATTAGCCCGATTATCTCCAAAAGGAAAAATCTCACTTTCAATGCCGGCTTCTTTCAAATATTTTTCAATCTCAACAGCCAAGTTCATTTCATTTCCAGGAGGATTATATGTGTTAATTTGTACCAATCGCTGTAAAAAATTAATATATTCCTCTCTATTGGACTCAATTTCATTAAGAATAGATTCTTCAGACATAATAAAACCTACGTATTTTTTATTTATTTTAAAATCTTAGATATAATATTACTAAAAACTTTATAAGCGTTATTCTCTTCTCTTAATTCCAAGATAGATGTTCCTATAAAATTCAATTCACTAATTTCTTCATCTTCGGGAATAAAACCTAATAGTTTTACATTTTTTTTGATAATCTTTTTCACCTCTCCCTCTAATTGTGATTTTAATCCGTCTGAAAATCTATTTCCAATAACCCAGATATTCTTAAACTCTAACGTTAATTCATCAGTGATTTCGATAATTCTATTCATTGTATGAAAACCCATCTTACTGGGATCAGTCACAATTACCAAATCATCCACATCTTTATCCGTTTTTCTTGCAAAATGCTCAAGTCCAGCAGGCATATCCAAAATTGTGATCGAATAGTTTTTCGAAATGTCATCTAGAATAGTCTTTAAAATTGAGTTAATATAACAATAACATCCCTCCCCCTCGCTCCTTCCCATTACCATTAAATCAAAATTGTCCTCTTCTATTAGCGAATCATAAATTTCCGCTTCTAACATTTGATTTTTAGACATACTTGGAGGAAAAGATCTATTTGCAATTTGATGCTTTAGCTCAGTAGTAATGCCACCCACTGTATCTTTAAAAGGCACTTCTATTCCTAAAAGATCAGCAATGTTTGAATCGGGATCGGCATCAATAACCAATATCTCAAGATCGGGGTAATTAGTAATGAAATATTTTAAAAAAAGAGTTGCAAGAGTGGATTTTCCAACTCCACCTTTCCCAGAAAAACTAATTTTTTTTTTTTTCAAATTAATTTACAAATAATAATATTTATCAAAATTATTTTAATCGCGCATTATAGGAACTATTTTTGACTCAAAATCCTCTCTAGTATATGGAAATTCTTCATCAGAACTTATTTGACCGGTTAATCTGAGTACTTCTCGAGCCAATAAAAAGAACACTAAGCCAAGGGCCTTCTTACCTCTGTTGTTTGCAGGAACTGCGAGGTCTACGTATGTAAGATCATCATCAGTATCAATGAGCGATAAGACCGGAATTCGTGCTATTTTTGCTTCAATCAGCGCTTGTTTATCTGCATGGGGATCAACAATTATTACTAATGAGACGTTTCTAATGTAAGCTTCCATGTTTGGGTTAGTTAACGAGCCAGGAACAAATCTAACATCCTTTTCAATTACATTCGGACCTAACGCTTCTGAAAATTTTCTTATAGGCTCTTTTCCATACCGCCTCACAGAAGATATAACAATCTTGGATGGTTCAGTTTTTGTTTTTCCTTCTTCTAGAAATTTAGCAATCCATTTGGAAGCAATGTGAAGCCTTTCTTCAGTTCGGCGAATATTAAGAACGTAGAGTCCGTAATTAGTCTGTCTGTAAATAAAATCGTTACTGGCGCCAAAATGGTTGAGGTGAATCTTTCTCAGCTTGCCAGATAATATTTTGGTCCCAATATGAATTCCACTACTTAAAAACATCTGTTTAATCTCCTCATCCATCTCTTCAATTTCTTCCTCCTCAGGCTTTTCTTCTACAGGGATAATAAATTCTTCTTCAACCTCTTCTTCCTCAATTACTTCAAAATCTTCCTTAAATTCCTCTTCGAAATCTTCTATTA
>JAHLWH010000007.1 GCA_019058015.1 Promethearchaeota archaeon
AAAGAAAAATCGATATAATTTTATATCATCGGAATTGAATTACATTGAGTTTTTCAATCATTTATGCAGAGAAAAAGGAAAAATTAACGCTCAAATTATAATGGAAAATCTACGGAGAGGAGACATCATTGACTTTATATCCGTTAGCGAAAATATATCGATATTAGCAGGTGAACTTAAATGTAAATATAAATTTCTCTCAATGGTAGATGCTGTTATAATTGCTGAATCTTTAACCCGAAAAATATTTATTTATACTACAGAGACTCACTTTAAAGATGTAGATAATCTTAAGGTTAAAAAAATTAATTATTAAGATAATTTCTTCGAGTTAAGTGATCTTGAACGCGATTTTTTGATTCAAAAGTGTTTTCAGTCATTAATAAATGCCTTCCATTAGGGGTTGCAAACTATATCTTCTATTGGAAGTCTTGGAATGATAAGAACTAAAGTATTATATAATAAATATGGTGAATATTTACAGACAACCCCTGCAATAATATCCCCGTATTTATATTATTTTTAATTAATTAGTTTTCATTATCGTGGAGATGTTCTTTCAAAATGTCATTTATTAATTTATCTCGCCAATCAGATTTTTTTTTTTGCAAATTTTCGATTAGAAACAACCACTCTTCTTGAGTCGTACACATATCGAAAAAGATATCCATTAATGCATCTTCAAAGCTAGAATTATCCTTATCATATTCCATGAATGCCTCGTCAATAAAATCCATTTTTGCTTGACTAGATAATGAACCTTTTTTAATTAGATTCGAGATATCTTCAAGCCAATCATATGCTTCCTCTTCCTTATCTTCTGGTCCACCCCCGTACTCGTTGAATTCAGAGATTATTTCCTCTGCCTTTGTCCAATATTCCCACAATAATTCATCATCAACTTGAACTTTTTCTTGGGGGGTTAATGCCCCCAAATGTTTTTGGAACCACTCTAATATTAATCTTTTAGTATCTTCATTTTCCTTGATTAAGAAATCTATAAGAGTAAGAATGTCGTTTACCGGTAAGGATTGTAACATTCCTTGAATTGTAGATCCATCAATCTCACTTATTTTTTTTCCACCCTTTTCAGAGCTTCCGATTTTTTTAAATAATATCTTTAAATAATTTTCTTGTTTTTTTTGAAAGTCTAACTTTCTTTGAACTTCTTTCATTTTCTCGCTTTTTTGATTCGTCCCATTCATACCATTTCAAATAATTTTCCCGCCATCTTCTAAGTTTTTGAAATTTATTTTCGTCGTTTAACATGTTATCATTAATTTTTTGAAAGCTTTTAAAGCGTTTGGTAAAAAATTCCTTTGAATTTAATATTCGTCTGATTTCTTTAATTTCTTCATCTGAGAAGGCTATATAATCTTGTAAATGGGATATATAAGATTTGATGTTTCTAATTAATTCAATTAGAGCCGATTTGGAAGCGATAATTTTTTGCTGTATGCTCCAATATCCTAAAAATTTTAAAATTTCTTCAGCACTTATTTCTTCAGCGAAAATTTCAAAATCATACATCTCACAATGAAAAATTATAAATTTTAAGAAATGTTCAGCGTGATCTATTTTCTTCTTTATCCCATTTTTACTCAAATTCTTTTTAGATAAAAATATATCATAATTTGACAGTAAATCCTCTTTTAATTTCATTCCTTCCCTTTCTGCCTCAAGATTTTTGATTCGTTCTAAAAGAATTTCTCTGTCAGAGGTACATTTTTCTAAGCCCAAGTTATAGACCGATCTTGCTTTATCAAAATTATATAAACCACTCCCAATAATAGAATATTGATCACCCCAGCAAATATATCCCCAAATATTTTCGGGAAAATTCTTTACGAGCTCTTTGAAAACATCTTCACCTTTATCAATAATCTTTAAGGCAAAATAAGACTCTGCCATGGCCCTTATCATACTATTAATATACATCCCATTAGATTCGGGAAATAATTCAACAAATTCCTTACAATATTCTATCCGTTTCTCAAAAAACTTATTGTCTTTAAGACCAGCGTTATGCAATTCCATTTCCAAATCTCCACACCAATTATAGAGAGATTGTAATCCAGAAAACACCTGCTCTGCCTCATAAATCGACCTCATTACTGGACGGAAGCGTTCTTTTAAATACCCCCACACTTTAAGCCAAAGCGTACAACATTCTATTATTTTATTTTTAGCGAGCAGATCATAACCATCTTGTATCATATCGTCAATTTGTTCTGAATTAATTACTTCTGGAGCTAGTCTTTTCCATAATACTGAAGCTGCCATCCAGATAAAATCTTTATCCTTTCCCTTAGCATTTATAGCATAATTAGATTTCCATTCATTTTCTAATTCGAAGGCAGAATAAAATCGATGTACGTCTCCAAGGAATTGTTCTTCCTCGAAAGGAACACCAAAATCGCGCAATTTTTGAATGATCTCTTTAGTCTCAAGAGCCTCAACATCTTTACTACTCCAGAAATCACGATTTTTCATGTTAATTCTGGCTAAATTTAATATATTTAAATAATTAAAGTATCTGTTGAGTTCTTCTTCGTTGTTAGCATCAATTCCCGCCGCCTTGGCATTCATAAGAAGTGATTTTGCAATTCCCCAATTTTTTGGATTACTTGCAGATTTTACTATGCGTTTATGTAAATTGTTTAATTTCTTACAAAGAACATCAGCATTGTAAATAACACCATTATTATCTAAAAAGAGAAAAAAATTAGTTAATACTGGTACAATAGCAGTAAAACACGATTCTTCTGCAGACACTTTCCTAGGAAATAAATAAAGGCAAATTTCTTCTAAATACCCTTCATCTATCTGCTCTGGAGTTTTGAGAAAATAATTATATAAGGATTCAAAAAAACACTCAATTATGAATTCAGAATGATTTATATCTTCAATGGATAGGTTTTTAGAATAATTACTATCAAGAAATTCTAGTATCCATTTCTTACTTTTCTTAATTATTTGATTTAATTTTCTGTCAGAATATTCTTCTAAATCACCTTGATTACTAATCAATTTAAAATTCTTCTCATTAAGTTCTTTTGTTAATTCGGTTCTATGTTCAAGTTCTCGCGCAATTCCTTGACTCACTTCTTTTTTTAAAACATTTTGTAGACTTAAATAATTAAAAAAGTTCTTAAGAATTTCCGGTAATTTCCCTTTAGGAGCTTGTAAAAATTCGGGATGATTTTTTGGAATGAGTTCAGAGAAAAATTTATGAAAAAAAGATATATTAAATTGAGAACGGTTGAATTTATTATTGTTGTGCTTTAAGTATTCTTTTAGAAAGGTTACAATTAAGCGCTTATTAAGATTGAAATCACTTTTAGAAATATTTGAATTAATACGTGAATTAAAATATTTTGGTAATATATTTTTACATTCGTTAATAAATTGATTAAGATTGAAATTTGTATATTTCATCGTTATTGTTAAGCGAATTCTTGCCAATAAATAAATTTATTAATCTTTTGATATAATCGACAAAAATTAGCAAAAGTTTATTGTTTTGGGCTACAATCGCACCACAAAAGTGTTTTAATATTCGCATATTATCTCTGAACGTAAACTTTCATAACTCTTTTTTTTCCTAAAAAAACGACAAAAAGCAAAGAGAAAAAGGAGAGACCTATACCGATTAGATCGCCCCCTTACAGAACGGAGAAAAGGAACGAAAACACATCGAATTTAAATTGAGACCAGTATACATTGGGTGTTCCACAATTGCATAAGGACCCGTGGAAATTACTTTTTGCCCTCCCTCTTTATTTATTCTCACTATTTTTGAAGCGAAAGCATTCTCTTTCCTAACGAGAAATATAATAATTAAGTCAAAAGCCACACCAATGAATCTATGGATTTTTACTAAGACTCTCACTACTTTCATAATTAGAAACATAATAGTTTTTACTAAGAATTTATTTTAAGAAAAATATAAAATATTAGTTTATTATATAAAACGAGAATACATGTTCTAAAAGAAGGGATAGTTAAATGAATATAATAAATAGGCTAACTGAATTAAGAGATATCATTAAGAATACACCCAGACTTCAGAGAAAGAAATTAATAGGTTCCATTGATAATTTAATAAAGGAGATTAAGGAAATCGGAAAGAAAGAATCACTTCTTGAACCTGAATTGTGTTGCTATTGTAAATTCTTCAAAGATATAGACAATGTTTTTAAATATGATGGAGTATGTCAAAAAAAGCACACATATACAAATTATAATGATTTTTGTAAATTGTTTCGAAAACCAGAAGGAAACAAGGTTGAATAAAAGGTTAATAAATTTTAGTTAGTCCCTATCACAATTATTAAATAACTTATCTTCTAAATTTATTTTTAGATAAATTTGAGAAATAATGATCCAATGAAAAATTATTAGCTGCTTTTGAAATTAAATTTATAAAAAAATAAAGTTCAATTTTGAAATCTTAAAAATTTTTTTAAAAAAATCAAATAAATTAGGAAAAGATAAAGAAAAAAAAGAAATTAGAGATTAAATAATTATTCTGGCTCTTTCATTCCTATGAATGCCAAGGCTTCTACAGCGGTCGACCAAACTTCCTGCTTACGTTTATATCCTTCGATGTTAAGGTACATTACTAAAATGTTATTATCTCGGGTTAGAGTTTCTTCAAGTTTGCCTTCTTTTACATCTATAATACCCATGGTTATTATACCGTTTTCATCTGACGAAACAGCAGTTACAACTTCTTTTCCTAGAGATCTATCAAAAGGATATTTTTTCCGCTCTTCAATATATATTTTTGCAATTTCTTTTGCTTTATTAGATGGAAACCAAGTCTTTATAACAACATATGGCATAATTTTTACCTCTCTTATTATATTTTTATTAAAATTATATTTGGAAGTAAAGAACTATAAAATCTTTTAATATATAAACCTTACATTTTTGTTAAGTATTTTTTGTTTAATGGAAATGAAATTAATAATTTAATATTTTTTGTATAATTTTATCCTCCAGATTTTTCCAATTATCCCGACTTTCTTTAATCAGATCAGAATGATTATGAGGTTGTTGATCACTATGCAAAAATTGTAGAAATCATATTTAAAGCAAGAAAGGAACCAATAATTACGCTACATCACTTTACACATCCAACATGGTTGGGTATAGATAACTTAATAAAAACTTCGAAAGAAATTGAGCAAAAAAGAAAAAGATAGTACTGAATGATATTTAATATTGAGAATTCTACAAAAAGATATTAAAGTCTCAAGAAAGATAAAAAGATCCGAAAAATTGCGGGAATAAGATTAAATAAAGCGTTAATAAATTTTAAATAATTCCTATCACAATTATTAAATAATTTATCTTCTAAATTTATTTTTAGATAAATTTGAGAAATAATGATCCAATGAAAAATTAATGGATGATATAAAATCACTTAAGCGAGATCTAAAAAGATTGGTTAAGTCCAATCCTGACGTTGAGGCTGGAGCAATTGTTTCAATAGAGGGGTCCCTTATTGTAAGTGTTTTTCCCGAGGTGATCGATGATACAAAACTTGCCGCTATGACCGCTGCGATATTTTCATTAGGAGAACGTGGGGTTTTAGAGATTGCTCGTGGAAAACTAAAGAGAATTATGATTGAGGGAGATAATGGCTTAATCCTCGTAATGGCTGTGGATAAAAATAGAATATTAGTTCTATCAACAACCAGATATCCTCGTTTAGTAGCTGGATTAGGATCTGGACTTTCCCCTTTTCTCTTTCCAGAACCTGATTCGGAACCTGCTTCGAAATATACTATTTTTGGGTAATAGAAGTCTAAAAAAAGATTCAAATTTATTTTTTTAAATTATTATATAATATATATGAATATGCATACTAATATGGGATCTGATCAATTATGATTATGGTTCAGTGGTCTTGTGAGGTACCTCAAGAAAATTTGAAAGACTTCTTAAAGTTTGTAAATGAGAAATTAAATGCTTTTTATGAATCCTTTGCTTGCAAGCGGTATGAACTATTCTTACCCGTGGAAACAAAGAAGCAATATTTCTCTTTTCAAGTTAAGCCAAAAACAAATAGATACATAGAGCAGCTAATTTTCGATAATATAGAAGGTTTTGAGAATTTTATAGAAGCTGTAGAAAAGGATCCGCACCATAAAGAGATTGTGGAGAGTTATATAGAGGAATTCAATGTATCCTCCTGTAACTTTACGATTTATACACAAATAATTTAAGTTTATTTTCAGTTGCATAAGGACCCGTGGAAATTACTTTTTGCCCTCCCTTTTTATCTATTCTCACTACTTTTGAAGCGAAAGCTTTTTCTTTCATAACTAGAAATATAATAATTAAGCCAGAAGCCACACCAATGAATCCAAGTATTTTTACTAAGACTGGAACCACTGACCAATGAAATCTTCCACCGTCCAGGCTAACTACTAAAAAATAAACGATACACACAATGCCGAGTAAAGACAGAATAATTTTATCTGTTTTCGACGAACCTTTCATTGAGGTTCTACTTTCAAGTAATTGTGGGTTGTTTTTTCTTAACCAAAACATCGTATAAATCATGAAAATGGTAAATATTAATAGATAAATCCACATTTCAATCCAGAGAAAATTTCCAGACAGGAGCATCAGGGGTATCGCTTGCAATACATCGGCAAAAATAATTGAGGCTATTAATACTGGGGTTGAAAATTTTTTAGATGTTTCTGACATAGTTAAATATTTGAAAATTAAAATTATAAATATTTGTCAAGGTATTTGCGAAAGTTGTTATATAGAGAAAAATGAAACCAAAAAAGAAATTATTATAAAAAGATAAGCAAATAAAAATTTATAGTAAAATTTATCAATAATTAATAGGATTCTCTCAATCAGGTGATAACAAAATTTGACGAGTGAAAAATAATTGCTGAATTTTCGTATTATTCCAACAGAATTTCATTCAGAGGGGCAGTTGCTGAGGGGAAACTTCTTAGTTCCAGAGGGCGATGGACCATTTCTGGGGATATGTAAATTTCATGGGCTTCCAGGATCTCCTGATCAAGTGCATGGTATAGCCTCTCGACTAGCGGAAGCCGGGTTCCTAGTTTTAACGTTTGATTTTAGGGGATTCCGTCGGAGTGAGGGATATTTCAGTCTCGTCCGAGAAGTTAAAGACGCTAAAAATGCAATTTCTCATCTGTTAGAGTCTGATTACTCAGTTAAAAACTGGGTTGGAGTATATGGAGCTAGTTATGGTGGAGCCGTAGCTGTGTTGGCTGCGGTTCGCGATAACCGGATTAGTGTAGTATGTCTTCGGGCACCAGTGTATGACACGCTTGCATTTGCACGTTCTCCATATATTCAACCTGCTGTAGAAGACTTGTTGCGAAACTCACCTGACGAAATGCATGGAATGAATGATCCAGATATTCGCAAAGAAATCATTGAAAGGATGGTGGAGGATTCTAAAAAATTAACTCCTATTCGGGAGGTTTCGAGT
>JAHLWH010000071.1 GCA_019058015.1 Promethearchaeota archaeon
TCCCATTCCACCCATTCCACCCATTCCTGGAGGCATTCCACCACCTGGAGGCATTGGGGGCATAGCATATTTTGAGCCGGCGATTATATCGTCAATACGCAGGATAAGGCCTGCCGCTTCGTAACCAGATTTTATGGCTTGTTTTTTTACAACGGTTGGTTCGATAACATTTAAATTCATCATATCATTCTCGATTTCTCCCTTTTCCAGATCAATTCCCGCATATTTATTACCACTATGATGGGCAGCTCTTAATTTAACTAAAATATCAATTTGATCAAGACCACCATTTTCAGCAAGTGTAGTCGGAACAATATCTAAACTATCAGCAAATACTTCAACAGCTAATTGTTCTCTTCCTCCAAGAGTGGCTGCAAATTTTCTTAATTGAATAGCAGTTTCTACTTCTGGAGCACCTCCACCGCCAACAATATTCTCATCTTCGATAACATCTTTGGTTACGCTCAAGGCATCATGTATTGCACGTTCTGCTTCATCTACTATTAATTCTGTTCCACCACGGATTAAAATCACTACTGATTTAGGATCTTTACATTTTTCTACAAAAATCCAAGAATCTTTCATAATTTTTCTCTCTTCTACTAATCCCGCATGACCAAGTTTATCTTTGCGTAAATCATTAAAACTTGTGAAAATCATACCACCTGTTGCTTTGGAAAGCTTTTCTAAATCAGATTTCTTGACTCTTCTTACAGCCAATACTCCTGCTTTAGCCAAAAAATGTTGAGCCATATCATCAATACCTTTCTGACAAATTACTACATTTGCACCAGTATTGATAACGTTATCCACCATATCTCGAAGCATTTTTTCCTCCTGATCAAGATATGCTTGTATTTGCTCCGGACTTGTGATTTGCAACTTACTATCAAATTCTGTTTTTTGAATTTCTATTGCAGATTGAAGTAATAAAATTTTAGCCTCTTCAACGATTTTTGGCATACCAGGATTAACGACTTCTTTATCTAAGATAATACCTTTAATTAATTTTGTGTCGTCTATGCTCTCACCTTCCTTTTTCTGGATTTGTACCTTATCTAAATCGGCTCTCCATTCTCCATTTACTTGCTCGGCAACAGAAATTATGGCATCTACGCAAATATCTGAGAGTAAATCTCTTGATTCTGAGACCAATTTAGAAGACATCGAAGTCATTGCTACATTCTTAAGTATATCCTTATTATCTATAGTCGCTTTTTCTGAGATATTATCCAAAATTTCTAAACCTTTATCAGCGGCTTTTCTGAAACCTTCAGCAATTATTGTTGGGTGTATCTTTTGCTCTAATAATTTTTGAGAGCGTTTTAATAATTCACCAGCGAGTATTACTGCAGTAGTTGTTCCATCTCCAACCTCTGAATCTTGTGTTTTAGCGACTTCCACCATCATCTTGGCTGCTGGGTGTTGTACGTCAATCTCTTTTAAAATTGTGGCACCATCATTCGTGATTACAATGTCGCCGAATTGGTCCACTAACATCTTATCCATTCCCTTAGGACCAAGGCTTGTTCGAATAGCCTCGGCAATTGTTATTGCAGCGGCTATGTTGTTGCTTTGAGCGTCTTTACCTTTAGTTCTTTCAGTTCCTTCTCTTAAGATTAGAACTGGTTGACCACCTAGTTGCACTTTTAAATTTCATCTCTTTCTTTTAAATTTCAAAATTTTTTAATACTATTTAAATGATCTCTATGTCATATAGATTTTAAATTTTTCTCTATTTTAACCTAGAAATATTTAATTTCAAGATAATAAAAATTTAAAGAAGTTATTTTGAGCGTTCTCTTCTTTTTGGTCTTAAATCCTTACTCCGGCATAGTCTACACTTTACTGCCTTAATTGGATTATGCGCTCCGCATTTTCTGCAAATTAAATGTTTAGCTAATAAATGGTAAGCTGCGATTTTCCGTTTGTAAGGATCATCAATTGGCATTTTCGAGCACTGTTTTGAAATTAATATAAAAAATTTTAGATACTTTCAAAGATACTTAATAATCTATAAAATTTTCGAAATTTTAAAGTAAATCAAAAATTTAATATTTGATTTTTCTTTCATTTGAATATAATAGAGATAAATTGAGATTAATAATAGAAAAGTAGATATGGATTAGAAAGCAAATGCCTAAAGAAATTTTTGATTCAGATCAATTCATAGAATTAAGTAAAATTGCTATTCATTGTAGAGTAAAGCGTAGGAAAGAAGATGTCAAATTAAAATTAAGGACTAAAAAGTACTTATTTACTTTTAAAACAGATTTTAAAACTGCAGAAGATCTATTAAATAAAATAGATTGTTCAATTATAGAATTGTGAAAGAACAGAATAATGAAAGATTTACCAGCAGATAATACATGCATTAAATCGTCATTTTTATGTTCTAATTGTAAGCGAAAGTTAGAAAATAATGAGATTTCTCAGTTTGATTTAGATATCGCAAGAGATCTTTTAGAAATAGAAGCAAAATACCCCTCATTAGAAAAGGCTTCTTTATATAGGACTATTGATTTTGGAGATGTTGTTATTTTTATTGTAGGAAAGGGAGATAAACTTAGATATAACAGGGAGATTTTAAAAATTCTAAGAAAGAAATATGATGTTTCATATTTAATATTAGTTGAAAAAACTAAAAAAATTAGACAGATTGTAGAGAGTTTAATTTCTCCTGGTAAATTGATTGGGTTAAATGAAATTTTTGTGCCTACGGGAGATGTTGAGTATAAAGCAATAATTAGTAAGATTGATAAAGACAAAATTCTTTTTACTAAAGATGAGCTTGAAGAGCTTATTGAGGAGATATCTACTCAAATTATAAGATTTAGTTTTGAATAAATATATAATTTTTCTTTTTGATTGTTTCACTATATAGAGAGGATTTCATATGGTTGCAATTGAATACAAACAAGTTATTTTAATAAGGACAGATCTTGGAATGAGTGCGGGAAAGAAGTGTGTTCAATCCTGCCATGCAAGTGTTAGCTCTTCAGATTTAGTTAGAAAACGAGATAAAATAGTATGGAAGCAGTGGATGAATACAGGTCAAAAGAAAATTGTATTAAAAATTAAAACTTTAGAAGAATTATTATCAATTTATCGTAGAGTTTTAAAAGAAAAAATACTATGTTTTTTAGTTCAAGATGCTGGTTTAACTCAATTGGAACCTGGAACTATTACAGCTTTGGGCATTGGTCCGGCAAAATCAGATATATTAGATAAAATTAGTGGAGAACTTAAACTCTTATAACGATTAAAATGGAAAAAATTCGACTTAGAGAAAATGAAAAATTCGTTGGAATCGAATATTATGGAACCAGTGAGAGAGGAATAGGGGGTATTATTAAACATAAATTTAAGGATTTTATTGTTAAGGAGATTACACGAGAAAGAAAAATATTAGAAATAAGGGAAGATCGTCCAGAGATAGTTTTCCTACCAACAGGTAAATATACTACTTTTAATGTTACCAAGGTAAAACGAGATACATTAGAAGTATTAAATATTATTGCACATGAACTTGGTATTCCATCCGAACATATTTCTTATTCTGGGTTAAAAGATCATCGAGCGATTACTGTTCAACAAATGTCAGTTAAAGGCGATGTAATAGAGAAATTGAAAAAAATTAAAAAAAAAAACATATTTATTAGAGATTTAAGGTCTACAAAACATCCCGTTAAAGTGGGAGACAATTGGGGGAATCACTTTTCAATTATAATTAGAAATATAGAAGATTATCGAAAATTAAACAGGAATATTGAACCAATTAACCAATTCTTAAATAAATATGGGTTCCCAAATTATTATGGCTTACAGAGATTTGGAATCTATCGTCCAAATTCTCACCTTATTGGTAAATATATTTTACAAAAGAAATACAAGGAAGCTATAGAAGAATTTCTGATGAGAATTTATTCAATTGAAGAGACAAAAAATATAGGTGGAAGGAAAGAAATTTCTGAGATTATTGAACGAATGAATTCATTTGATGAAATCCCAAGAAAATTTGAATTTGAAAAATCAATCGTTGATTACTTGGCCAAAAATGGAGAAGATTATTTTGGATGCTTATCATCTCTTTCTAAGAATATACTTAATTTAGTTATTAGTGCATATCAATCTTATTTATTTAACAAGGCTCTCTCCATGAGAATTCAATTGGGTTATCCAAGATTTAAGCCTGTAAGAGGAGATTTAATTGGTATATTAGAGGATGAAATGGCTCATTTAACTAAAATAAAGTATTTATATAATGGAAATTTAAAAAAACCTTTAAAAAGGGCATTAAAAATCGATCGAGCAGCAATTATTTCCCCAATAATAGGATATGATTCTGAATTAAACCCCTCGCATTTAATGTCTAAAATCTATTTAAAAATATTGAAAGATGAAGAAATATTAAGAGATATTTTTAACCTTCCAGAATTTTCCGCTTTAAATTTCCCCGGGACATATAGGCCCATATCTATAAAACCTAGGGGATTGAAAATTGTTAAAATCGATGATGATGATTTATTTCCAGGGAAAAAGAAAATAAGATTAGATTTTGACTTAAGAAAAGGTTCTTATGCTACTATGTTATTAAGGGAGTTCATAAAACATCCTTAAATACAAAAAATTTATTAAGTGCAATTTTAAATTAATTTAATGCTTTTCCACATCTAATACAGAATCTTGCTCCTGCCAGTAATTGCTCTCCACAATAAGGACAATATCCTACGTATTCTATTGTTCCTGCTTTTGCGCTTGTTAATTGATCTGGAGGTTTTGATAAGTATATGAGGTTAAATCTTTTAATTTTGCTAAAGAGAAATAACCGATTAATTTAAAAATTATGCTGATGATACTTGGGATTATTAGGAAAATAAATACTGCACATAAAGCTGCCGTCTTTAAATTTTTAGAGCCATCTATTGCTGCCTCTGAAATATTTGGAGGAAACATGGAAGCATTTTCTATAAAAAAGTTATTTAAATTCTCCCAAGCCTTCATTTCAATTATCGAGGCTATAATGATTATAACAAACATAATACCAAGAAAAATAAGGAAAATCATTAACATCTCCAAAATAGAAGATATTTCAAGTGTAGATGGGGGATAAGGGTAAAGTCTTGACATTATATCAACTAAAAAAAAACTCATCACTCCTAACAAAATTGCGGAAAGAACATTTGTAAAAATGATAGCTCCGAGTAATAATGAATGAAATTTCGCCAAGTTATGATTATTTAGTTGTAGATTTATCCTTTTTACATTTACTAATGCACTAATATTAAAAATTATTAGAAGTATAGATGGAATTATTGATATTAATATTGAAACAATAAATAAAGTAGTTGAAGGTATTAAACTAAAAAAGGATAATTGTATACTTATTATAGGACCTATAATCACGATTATTGCTACAATTTTTATTTTTCTTCCAAATTCGGAGAATTCATAATTAACATTAACATCTGTCATAGTTGGATTCACCTTCAATTTATATTTGAATTAAAATATTTGGAATATTTATCATTTTGAATTTAATTTTTAATAAGGGAATCACTTTATTTAAATTAAGTATTATTATAAAAAGAAATTGAATAGAACTAAGAGGAACGATTATAAATGTCTATGGATGAGATGGAAGACTTTAGAAAAACTCATTATACGAAAGATATAATTCCTGAGTTAATAGGAAAAGAAGTAATTCTTGGTGGCTGGGTTCAAAATTATCGTGATTTAGGAGGATTAAAATTTATCATTCTACAAGATAAATTTGCCGAACGACAAATTACATTAAAGAAAGGTGTTGTTTCTAATGATCTTTTTGATGTTAAAGTAGGATATCAATGGAATATAATGGTAAAAGGCATCGTTAAAGAATTTAAAAAAGCACCTGGTGGAATAGAGATAATACCTTCCCAAATCAAGATTCTGAATAAAACTCCAGAAAAATTACCTATTGATATGACTGGAGAAACAGTTTCAGAATTGGATATTAGGTTAGATAATCGTGTTTTAGATTTAAGATCTAAGAAAAATCAAGCCATCTTTCGAATAAGGTCAGAAGTGATCAATTCAATAAGAGAGTTTCTTTTAAAAAATAATTTTACAGAAATTACAACACCAAAAATTATAGCTTCTGCTACAGAAGGTGGAACAGAACTTTTTCCAATAATATATTTTGAGGCGGAGGCATTTTTATCTCAATCAGCCCAACTATATAAAGAACAATTATGTAGTGTTTTTGAGAACGTGTTTGAAATAAGTCCTGCCTTCAGAGCCGAAAAAAGCCATACGAAACGTCATTTATGTGAGATTTTTACGTTAGATGTTGAAATGGCTTTTGCAAATATGCAAGATGTATTAAAATTACTTGAAGAAATGATTCAATTCATAATAAAAGACATTAGAGAAAAAAGATTGGATGATTTAAAAATCTTAAACATGGAAAATAAAACAATTGTTCCTAAAATACCGTTTCCAAGATATACGTATAAAGAGATAATTGAAAAAATTTCAACCGAATTTAATATAAATGTAGAATTCGGAGAAGATATCTCAACGGAGGCTTATAGAAAATTGGGTGAAGTATTACCGGGTTATTATTATATAATTGATTGGCCAACATCGAGTAAGCCATTTTATATTATACCATACAAAGATAAGCCGGAATTAACAGAATCCTTTGATTTACAAAAAGGATACCTTGAACTCACATCTGGAGGAACGAGAGTTCATAATAAGGAATATTTAGAGAAAAGATTAGAAGAAAAGGGTTTAAACCCCATATCTTTTGAATCTCATCTAAGAATGTTTGATTTTGGCATGCCTCCGCATGCAGGAGCTGGGTTAGGAATTGACAGATTTATAACCGTATTATGCGGTTTAGATGATATTAGAGAGGCTGTAATGTATCCAAGAACGCCAGATCGGCTTACTCCTTAAAAATTTATTATAAGGATTGTTATGATCGAAGATTATTTAAAAGCTGGAAAGGCCACTGTAAGTGCAAAAAAGTTGGCACGTCAAATCACCAAACCTGGAACTCCATTAATTGAAATTTGTAATAAATGTGAAGAAAAAATAAAAGAAAATGGAGCAGAACTGGCATTTCCTTTAAATATTTCATTGAATGAAATCGCAGCCCACTATAGTTCTCCAATTGATGATCAGAGTGTAGTACCTGAAGAAGGTTTACTAAAATTAGACTTTGGAGCACATGTTAATGGATACATCGCTGATACAGCCATCACAATAAATTTAAACCAAGATAAAAAATTTGATACATTTATTATAGCTGCAGAAGAAGCATTAGAAGCAGCAATTGAAAACTTTCGACCCGGTGTTAAATTATTTGAGATAGGAGAAAGAATTTCAGAGAAGATCATTAAATATGGATTAAAACCGATAATGAACCTTGGAGGACACAGATTATTACAATATACTTTACATGCAGGGGAATTTGTTCCTAATTTTAAAGATAAAACTCATAATCAAGAAATTCATATTGGAGATGCTTATGCGATTGAACCATTTTCCACAAACGGGGTTGGACGTGTAAAAGATGGAAAAAATAGTTATATTTATAGATTTCATAAAGTTATCAAAAAAAATATATCGTATGAATTAAAAACTGCTATAAACCAAATCAAACAAAATTTTTCTACACTTCCATTTAGCCCCCGAGCGGTTTTAAAGAAAAAGATATTACCAAAAAATAAAATAATGCCAATTATAAATCGCTTAGCTGGTAAAGGAGCTCTTAAACATTATCCAATTCTTGTCGAAGTAAGAAATGGATTTGTCGCACACGCAGAGCATACGGTTGTGGTCAATGAAAATGAAACAATAATAACAACTAAGTAACAAATTATATAAAGAAAATTTGAAAGAAAATTTGAAAAATTATAATAAGTTATCTTTAATCATTCTCTGTGCAGGAGAAGGAAAAAGAATTCAAAAATTCTTTCCAAAAATTCCTAAATCTTTAATAAAAATAAAAAATCTCGATAAATCAATAGTAGAATATACTATAACGCAATTTTTAAATCTAAATTTTAATAAAATTTATCTTATTTATGGATATAAAGCGAACATTTTTATCAAGTATATTAAAGATTTGGAATCAAAAAATAAAATTGATAACTTTCACTTAAATAATTCAATATTTCCTGTAAATGCGGAAAAGAATTACCAAAAAGGACCATTTCATTCATTTTTGGAGATTTTAAACGAACCTAATTTTATTATCGATGATAATTTCTTCTTATTAATTCCTGGAGATACAATTTTTGAAAATGAATTACTTAATTCAATACTTGGATACATTAAAGAAAAAATAGGGAAGAAGATTAATATACCAATTATTTTTTATCGTGAATTTGATAAAAATTTAAAAGAAATTTATAAATCGAAAAAATGTTTTTCTATTTCTGTTGTAAATATATTGAAGGAAAAAAATAATGAATTCTTAAAATCTATAGAGCAGATTGATATTAAATCTAATAAATTAGAAAAATCCATTTTTCAAGTGATTCCAATTTATTTCTTCCCTTCTAAATTTTTAGAAGAAATAAGAGATTCGATTGATATTAATCTAGATGACTATTCAAATTTGACGGAATTCATCAATAGTGTCTATTTAAAAGAAAATCAAGTTCTTACTCATGAGATAAATAAATCTTTAAATTTTTTTGAAGTAGATACTATAGAAGATTTACAGTTTCTAGAAGCAAATTATAAAGTAAATTGATTTGAAGATTTAAAAAAAAAGGGGGATAATAGTAGTTTTGCATTAGCAATCTTCAGAATTAACTGAATCCTCTTTTTTATATAGATTTTAAATGACAATTGTGGAAATTTTGGAAGATTCTAATTCGTTTATCATTCTGGGATTTTTGGATATATCAGGATTATATATCTAAGATTTTTTTTCGAGTAGAATTTGTATTTTATTATTTCAGAGAAGTCAGTATTATGATTCTCTGCGTCAGAGTTTGGTAAACATTGCATATTATAATGATTGAAAACTAATTTTCACCGAATTTTACCATTATACAGTGAATCAAGAACTTATGCGGTTAATGTCTCTATATTTGATTCTCTGCAGCCGATTTTTATTTTAAAGAGAGGTTTTTTGATGGCTTTAGGTTTATTTGAAAGGAAACTAATTTTCTAATGACTTATCTTATTGCCTATGAATCAGTTACTTATATCAGAGAAGAATTAATTTGGTTCTCTATATTAAAGTTTGTTTAAGAAAGACTTTTTATTGATAGAATTTTTGATTTAATTGAATAAAAGTCTAGTTTTTGGATTAATTTTTGACGAATTTAAAATAATAATTATCTAAGGTTCCCGAAATTTTGTTTGGATATCTAACCAATGCAAACGGATACTATTATCCAAATAATATAAGAAAATTCATATTTATAAATATTTAGTAAATATTTTAATAAGGTCTTATTATATTAAATCCATATGAGTGAAAGTTCTGATAAAATACCAATTAACATAAATATTTTTAACTGTGGAACAATTAAGGCAACTTTTTATAGACATTTAAGTCCTTTTTCAGTTATGGAAATTTTAGAAAAATTACCGCTTACTATTAGGGGGAGATTTAATTTTATAGGTCCGAAGACTCATTGGATGCTTTCCCAAATAGGTATATCAGTCGGTCCTGATTCGAAGGCAACGCTAACGGTTGAGAAGGGAGATATTGTTTATTGCCCCCAGACTGACAGTGTTTATATCTTTATAGAGAATGATAAACTTCCAACAAAAATGAATAAAATTGGGAAAATTAATAATATAGAGGAGTTAAATTTATTTTCTAATGCAAAGAATGGAACTAATACCGAATTAAAATTAAGTAATTAAATGTTAATTTATTTTTCTTTCTTTTGCCGATCTTCCAAATATCGACTCCAATCGAACCCAAATATAAACATCATAATTGTTAAAGTCAAAATTAACATAATACCTTCGATTATCACATCTTGAATTGGAGTTAATTCTGCACCAATCCCTAAAAGTCCTAGTCTCACCAATACTGGCCAAGTGCAATAGAATAAAGTCGTAAAAGTCTTCCCAATCCATCCTGGAATAAGAGCTTTATACCATTTATATTTTAGTAGACCAAGAGGGATAAAGAGTAAATCATCTGGAGCAGGAGTAAGAGCAAATAGGAAGATATATAGGGGAGTGCGTTTCTCATTTTCTAAGACCAATTTTCCAAACCCACTTAAATTCTTCATGCTTTTGGAACTTGAAGCATCTATTAATTTCCCAGCCCCATATCCAGCGATATAGCCAGCTAACTCTCCAACAGCACAACCTAATCCCCCAAATACGACAAAACCCATAATTTCCATCCAAAAATTACTATTAGCTAATATTTCTTCGAATAATAAGCCCTGATTTCCGTATTTCATTAATAATGAATTTGATAATGTAAATAAAATGAATGGAAAAGGAATTGGGAAGCCGATACTTGCAGATCCTATTAAGCAAACTAAAAAAGCAATAAATACTCCCCAGAAAAAATTAGTATCTTCTGTTAGAATCACAAAAGAAGAGCGCACTGATATTACAAAGTCTTGGAATTCAGGAAAAACAAAAAAACACAAAAGATAAGCAGAAACTATAACGTAAAAAAATATAAAAACATATAATAATCGCTTGGATAGGGTCATGATTAATTAAAATTATTTTGAGTTATTAATCTTATTTAGTAATGATTCAAGCTCAAATTCTCAAACACAATGCTGATTGAAAAAATTCTAATGATCTAAAATTTTGTAGATAATTCGATTTCAATTCTAGAGATTAGTTCTTTATTGTGATTTTTGCTATTTCTTTTATAATTTTGACCTCTGATTCGAGAATCTTGGTTTCTCCCATAATTCCCATAATTATTCCTACGGGAACTGATAACTATATTGCTAATATCGACTCCTGGATACATTCTATTTTTTAGATCAACAGCGGTTTCGACAGCGGTTGCGATCTCGTCTCCTTCTCCTTTAATCAGAATAGTTTTTGTTCCGGAAGTAAATGCAAATATGCCATCTGTCGTGTATTTGCCTTTGTCCCGTCGTGTTCTTACGGTGATAACCTTGGGATTCATATTTTAAAAAAAGATATTTAAAACTTAATAATTAAAATTTTACAATACTAAATAAAAAGCTTGTTATATTTGCGTTATTTTTGAATTTTACAAGTACAAGTAATTTTAAAATAAGGCATAATTTTTTTTTTCAGATAATTTATTTTATTTTAAATTTTAATTTTTCTTCAATAATCTCAAGTTCTTTCGTATAGGAATTAAGCCTCTCTTCCAAATATTCAACGATTTTTCTTTCGGCGGTATCCAAATAGTCATAATAAGGACGAATGACGTCCAATTTTTTATTAAATCTAGCTTTAATCTTCCCTAACCATTCTTTTGGCTTCAGTAATTTCTTCTCTAATTCCCCTTGAATTTTTTTCTTTGCCCCCTCAAATTTCTTTTTAGATTCAGATTTAGTAAATGTTTTATCTTTTAGGATTTTTTTCAATTTTTGTTTTGATTTTCCTATTTCTTTCTCTAACTTTTCTCTATAATGCGGAACACGATATTTTCGTTCTAGGAATTTTGGATTCCATTCATACAGATAATGATCTGCCTCCTCTTCAGCTAGCTCTTCTGAGGTTGTAATTTTTTTATCTCTTTTCTGAACTAAAATTAATCCAAAATTTCTTTGTAGTTGAGCCATTAACTTTTTTCGTAATATATTATGAATATAATGCAATAATTCCTTAATTTCTTTAAATTTTGGAAGAACTTCTTTAATTTCATTGTTAACCTTTTTTATCGCTTGATCAACAGGAACATCAAATTTTAATTCTGCAAATGCATATTTTGAATAAACACCACGAGATGGATCAACAAGTCGTAAACCTTTAATTCCAGAAACATTAATAGTCTTCTCTGTATGATCATATATAAGTCCTATGGCATATGGATTTGGACCTTGATATCCTAGTTGCGTTGCAGTATCAACCCTGGAGAAAAACCAGCCAAAACCTGGATGCGTATGCCACCATCCTATAATGAAATCATCATTTTGTTCATTAAGGAATTTTTCATAAAGAGATTCATCGATCTGAGCCATATCTGCATATTGTTTTGTTTCAAATTTAACACCAGCACGACTACCAACAATCATAGGAATTGCATCTGTAATATAACAGATATCATCATTCTCAATATGTCCAATCAGAATTCCATATGCTTCTCTCCAATTTTTTGGCTTCATATCATTATTTGCATATCTCAAGGCGTAGACTACAATTCGCCTATATGCTTTCATTGAGATAATGCAAGGAGATTCTGGATCAACATTTTTTGATGAAAAATTAATAGATTTTCTTGCCATAATTTAGAATATCAAATTTTATGAGAGTAGACAATTCATGAATTTTTTGTATAGTATAATAAATCAAAAAAAATTATTAAAAACCTTCTTTATTAAATTACTTATTATTATAAAAAACGATAATTTCTCTCTTCAATCATGACGCAACCTATTATGAAGAATAAAATTGTTATTGGTTTTGTTGGATTAGCTGGAGCCGGTAAATCATCTGCTCTTGAAGGGATAAAATCCATAGGAACAATAATTACAATGGGGGATGTCATAAGAAAAGAGGCAGAACTGAGAAATATACCTCGTACTTCAGAAAATCTTGGAATGATTGCAAAAGAAATGAGAAAAAAATATGGGAATGATATTATCGCAAAAAAAAGCGTTGAGCTCATAAAAGAACACCCATCTGATACAATTTTCATAGATGGATTACGTTCAATGAATGAAGTAAATATTTTTCGCGAATTTTGGAAATTCCCAATAATTTCTATTATTATCGATGAAGAGATTAGGATTAAACGCCTATTAGAAAGGGGAAGAGAAGATGATTCAATAAAAATTGATGATATTAAAGAACGCGATGAAAGAGAAACTAAATTTGGCTTGAAAGAAGTTATAGAGAATTCAGATTATAAAATTAACAACAATTCAACAATTACAGATTTACAAGAAAAAACACGAAAAATTATTGAAAAAATAATTATAGAATCATCTAATTTATTCTAATTGTTTTGCAATAAGTTTAGCAAGACTTACTTTACTCACAGGAGTATCAATAGAATCAGTTCCAATGATTTCATCGGCTCCTGCATTTAATATGCGGTAGGCTGCATTTTCTAATAATAAAGCATGGGTTCCCACTGCTAATATTTTATTTGCACCACATTTTTTAGAAATTTTAATTGCATTAGCCATAGTACCTCCTGTCGCTATTATGTCATCTGAAATAATTACATCATGTCCTGATAAATCTATATCAGCATACATTTCAATTTCTCCAGTTCTCACATCTCGTTCTTTTGAGAATAACTTTACAGGAATATTTTCTCCTAAATGTGCTGCAAATTGTTCTGAACGGGCTACAGCACCCTTATCTGGAGCAATAATAATTGTATTATTCAAATTTAATACTTTCACGTAATTGGCAATTTCGGTCATTGGATCAAGATTTTTGGCGGGAATCGAGAAATCATTTAATATATCAGGTGCATGAACATCTACAGTATAAAATTTATCAATACCTAATGAGTCAATCATTTTCACGATTACGCTAGCAA
>JAHLWH010000072.1 GCA_019058015.1 Promethearchaeota archaeon
AATATATACAGAATCGATTCTGATTTTATCGAAACCAATCAATTCGATGGGTTTCCATATTCCTATATCTGGCAACTTAGGTCCCCAATCCCAACCAAAAGAATATTGTGCTTTTCTAAGAAATGGAACTCCAGGAATAGCATCAGGAGTCTCTTTTAATCGATGACCATATTTTTCAATTTCTTCACGAGCTCTCTGTGTTGGACTATGAATGATAACCTTTATTCTGTTTCCAGAGTTTTTTATATAATTTTTTACATCAAATTCATAACTACGGAACATATTATTCGTTGTTCCAATATAATTATTATTTAGTTTAATTTCTGAAATTGTATCAATACCATTAAATTGGAGAATAACATTTTCAAGCTTCAATATATCGTCAGGGACATCGAAAGTTGTTTCATATTGCCAATCTGATTCATATACCCAAGACATTTCATGCTCATGCATCCCATAAAATGGATCTTCAATAATATTATTTTCGCGTAAAGCTTCATACACCGAACCGGGTACTGAAGCAGGAATATTGATTGATCTAGCTTCATTTTTTAAACTCCATTCACCATTTAAAGAAATTTTCCCTATTTTTTCCATCGTTGTCATCTTTTTTTGGGAGATATAATTTAAAAAAAAACATATCTTGTAAATTATTTATAAATAATCAAATTACTTAGATAAAAAAAAGTTAGACAAAGTTTTAGATAATATGCGAATTACTTTTAAATAAAGCTTTTCATCATTATACCGAATATCATCTGAAAATTCTATTTGCATTGATTTGGAAAAATCATAATTTTCTGCACCATATTTTTGAGTTATATATCCACCAGTTAGAACATATTCTTTTTGCCTTGGCCATATAGGTGCAGCAAAAATATTATTTTTATGTAATTCTTCAATAATTAAATTTCGTATGTTTTTATGTTTCTCATTTTTGGGCTGACCTTCAGGAAATAATGTTTGTAAATTTTTCGTACCAATTACTATCTCTACATCCATGAAGCTGGGTGGTCTCTTGGACTTTTCAAAACCGTGAATATCAATTAGATATGAAACTTTCCAATTTTGAAAATTATAAAAAAGTAATTTTTTCAGATTTTCATGAAAATCATTATATATTTTTTCAGATAATTTTGAATCAGCTGGGTATGCTTCGCTAGGCGGTCTATTAAAGTCTATTCGACTTCTATGAACATCTGAAAAGATTAATGAGGGAGTTTTTTGGGTTTTAAAGTTTTTTTGACTATAGTTTTGAATTGATTCTTTTAACTTTAATGCAATTTTGATTGTATTTTTATCTATTCCCTTTATTCCCGATTCTCTCTCGTATAAAATGTCTTCGAATTTATTTGTACCCCCATGGGGAATTGATAAGATTAGAGGAATATTTCCTTTATTACAAATTATAAATATATTTTCATTCATCATGGAATAATTGATTTTTCAAATAGAAGTGAGTTATTATCAATTAAAGTTTCTTTAGATAGATATAATTTAGTTCAAAATTTATAAATAAATGAAATTAAAAAATTTAAAAATATAAAGTTGATCTGATTATGATTATTGGAATTCCAAAAGAAATTAAAGCTGGTGAAGGAAGAGTCAGTTTAACTCCAGCTAATGTTGAAGATTTAGTTCAAATGGGCCATAATGTAAATATAGAACACGAAGCTGGCAAGATCGCAGGTTTTTCAGATTCAAAGTATTTTAAAGCCGGTGGGAAAATTATTGATTCAAAAAAGAAAACATATTCGGAATCAGAAATAGTTGTGAAAGTAAAGGACCCATTTGCCGAAGAATTCAATTATTTTAACCCAGGTCCTATTTTGTTTTCATTTTTACATTTAGCAGCAAATAGAGAATTAACTCGAACATTTGTTAATGGTAAATCTATAACTTTAGCATTTGAATCAGTTGAATTAGAAAATGGCCAATTACCAATTTTAATACCAATGTCAGAAGTTGCAGGAAGAATCGGGGCAATAGTTGGTTCAAATCTATTATCCATAAAAAATAAAGGTTCTGGAGTATTATTAGGAGGATCATCTGGTGTTCACCCCGGGTATGTAGTAATTTTGGGGGGAGGGACTGCTGGTAAGAATGCAGCATTAGTAGCGGCTGGATTAGGAGCTCAAGTAATAATTCTAGAGAAAAATAATAAGACAATAAGAGATTTAAACAATATTTTACCAAAGGAAATTACTGTAATAAAATCAAATTTGAAAAATTTAAGAGAGTATGTAAAATTAGCCGATCTCTTAATAGGGACTGTCCTAATTCCAAATGCTAAAGCTCCAAGAATAATATCTAGAGAAATGGTAAAAAGTATGAGATCTGGTTCCGTAATCGTAGATATTTCTATAGATCAAGGTGGATGCATAGAAACAAGCCGACCAACAAGTCATGATAATCCCACTTTTATTGAAGAAGGAGTTACTCATTATTGCGTAACTAATATGCCGGGAGCATACCCTAGAACCGCAACTGAAGCATTGTCTGAAAATTTATTCCCATATCTAGTTGATTTAATTTCAGATGAAGATATTAACAAAGTATTAAAAAATAACGCTCCATTGAGAAAAAGTGTTAATACTTTCAAGGGAAATGTTGTTTTAAAACCAGTAGCAGATGAATTTGGATATCCATATAAGCCAATAGAAGAACTTTTATGATAAAATATAACCATTATCTTCTTTTTTTATCATTCCTTTTTGCATAAGACGATCAAAATGATTTTGAATTATAAAATCCTCCGAGATGACAAGATAGTTTGCGAATTCTCCTTCATAATTTTTATATACTATACGTTTTTTAATTAAATCCTTGGTAGTTTTAGGAATTTTCTCACTTAAAAGGTTAAGCACTTTATTATCCCTTTCATAAATAACATTTAAATAGCGTTTTAAAGCATCTGCTATTATTTTTTTTCCGGTAAATAGACCATTATGTCCAGAGATGGCATAATCAATATCTAAACTCAAAATTTTTTTAATGGATTCTTCGAACTCGTTTACATTTGCATCTTGACAGAGATACATTGGTCCTAACTTTGATAAATCAATATCTGCCAAAAAAATTATTTTACTTTTAGGTTCAAAAAAGCTACAATGCCCAGCAGTATGTCCTGGTGTATGAATTACTCGAACGCTTAAATCATCTTTTATAGGAATTAAATCATTATCTCGTATTATTTTAATATCATTTAAAGGCTCAATTTTTAAAAACTGCATAATTGGAAAAAATTCTTTTTCGGCTGGTGTTCCTTTGACCCCATACAAATCTATGAATAAATCTAAATCTCTAAGAGGAGGAATATCCAGATTATGGCAATAATATTCATGTTTTTTAAATAGAGCGCAACCTGACACATGGTCTTCATGCCAGTGACTAAGATAGGTCTTTTGGATCTTAAATTCTCTCTTCAATTTCCTGATTAGTCTATGACCGATTCCATTATCAAAAAGGATTGCTGAATGACTATTTTTTTCTATTTGGACTAATAATGAGTTGGAATAAGGATATCTCGCTCGATTATTACCATAAACAATGTAAAATTCTGGAAATTCTTCCGATATTTGAGAACAAAATTGTAGCATATCTGTTAATCATTAAGAACAATGAGATTTAAAATTTATTAATATTTAATATTATATAATTTCCCTTTTTTTTAGTGTTTCCCTGTTGGAAATTGTGTAATTCTACGTTTAACCCCTTCAGATTGGCCTGTTTCCATCATTGCAATTGCTTCACTATCTAGAACAGCTTCAATACTTTTATCTTGGTTTTCGTTTACTAATTTTTTAGTTATACGAAGTGCTAAATGATCCTTTTGTACAATTGAGTTAGCAGTACGTCTAAGAACCCTTCTAAGGCCTTCACGCTTGCAAACAATATTAATCAAACCTATGTTAAGGGCTTCTTCTGCACTAATTTCATTACCCAAATAAAATAACTGTTTGGCTCGGCTTTCACCAACTATTCGTGGTAATAATTTTGTAGAAGCATTCGAAAAGAAAAGACCCATGCTCAATTCTGGAAGCATAATCCTAGTATCAGCAGCAGCGATTCTCAAATCACAGCAAAGTAATTGTTCAAAACCTCCTCCAATGACCCATCCATGAAGACCAGCAATAATTACCCCAGAATGTGCCAACATAGCTCTTGTTAATACTTGCCAGCTTTGTAGAAACTCCATTGCTTCAGCCAATCTATCAGGATTGGTAAGTAACTCATAGCCATATTTGAGATCAGCACCAACCGTGAAATGTTTTCCTTCAGCAGCATATATTACACAAACATCTCCATTCTTAGCGCTTTTATTGAAGGCTTCAATTAATTTGTTATTCGTATTTAAGTCTAAAGAGTTGCGCTGTTCTGGTTTATTTATTGTAATTTTACCAATATCTCCTTCTTTTTCATATAAAACAATATCTTCCATAGTAATTACCTCTTTTTTGTTTTAAAATTAAATAATGTAGTAATATATTATTGTCAATATTTATTTTTTCTACCTTTTAGTATTATTAAGAATTTTCAATTTTTAATATAAAAGAAATAAGTCTTTAGAGAATTATTATTGTAATTATTTCCAAGTCTTTTTAAATACTCTTAATAAATTCTCATGAGAGATCTTATTAATGTCCTGTTCACTATATCCATGTTCTAGGAGATACTCCCAAAATGCCGGAAATGTCGAGCAATCCTTAAGAGAGTCGGGGACGGAGGTACCGTCATAATCAGAACCAATAGCGACTGTATTAATGTCTGTTAAATTTATTAGATAATCCATTTGATCTTTGATCACGTCAAACCCGAGATTAGGATCTTGTTTTCCAGGGTTTTCAGCATTTAAGAAAGCCGTTGAAAAATTTATTCCTATAGTTCCTTTTTTTTCCTGAATGGCTTTAATTTGATTGTCGGTAAGGTTTCTGGGATGATTTGTAAGTGATCTAGCATTTGAGTGTGTTGCAATAATTGGCTTTTTCGCTATTTCATGTAAGTCCCAAAATGAAGGATCATTTAAATGAGAGACGTCAATTGTTATACCTAACGATTGTGCTTCAAATATCAATTCTCTACCATTGTCCGTTAATCCGGATTTTTTTTGATGCTTTATGAATCTTGCTCCTGTTCCAAATTTATTTGTATTTGCCCAGGTTAGACTTATGCAACGAAGTCCAAGATGATATCCAATTCTTAAAAGATTAAAATCATCATCAATACCTCCTGCACCTTCAAAATGAAGAATTGCTCCTATTTGCATTGAATCTTTAAGTTTGGAAAAATCATTAATATTTTTAACTTGTAATAAATGATTATTAGGATCGGTAACCATTTTAAACCATAAATCTAAACCTTTAATTAGGTGATCTATAGTAACTACAGGATAAATGGCAAACAATGCTGCTTGGACATTACCCTCTCTCATTCTGGGATAATCACAATGCCCAATTTTAGAACGTTCTGAAAAAGCACGATTCTGCTTTAGGATTTTGGTTGCAGTATCGATATGGCCATCTATTACAGGAAATTTTGTCATTTTTAATATGGACTAAATAATTATTATTAGTTTTAATTTAAAATGGGGTTTTACAAATAAAAGATAATTCTTTAAAATAAATTTATAATTAATTATTTCTTCTTTTTGACAGGTTAATATTATCAATGAAATAATGAAAAGAGATTAATATTTAAAAATTTTTAAGAATTATTTGAAATACTACAAGTTTTATTATAAGCTAACATTATAAAGAATTAATTGTCTCAATATAGGACAATTTAAGTAAATTGTTTTAGGTTTTTAAGAATGGTAAATGGAACAGTTAAATGGTTTAATAGCCGAAAAGGCTATGGTTTTGTTACTTATGAGGAAGGTTCTGAAGAAAAGGACGTCTTTGTTCATTTTAGCTCTATTGTATCTGAAGAGGGTAGTTTTAAAACCTTATATGAAGGAGATAAAGTAGAATTTAATGTAACAGAGGGGCAAAAGGGTCCACAGGCTAGTGATGTAGTAGTGACTGAAAGAGCACCACAACCTCGTAGATATTAAAACAAATGTTATTTTCGTAATTGATTAAAAAAGTAAAAAAAAAATTGATTAACGAGAATAAAAGAAAATTAGACAAATTAAAAAGAAGAAATAGAACAAAGAATAATCTGCATTACTAATCTTCTTTAATTTTTATTTTTTATTTTTCAGCAATAAATAACCCAGGTTATTTTTAATTTCCCTTGTTTTCAATTAAAATTTGATTCTGTTTAACTATTTTTACTGTATAGCAATAGAATATGGGTGTAACCCCACACCCTCTATCCCATCCGCAGAAACCGCATTTGGGACTACTTTTTTTATTATGTTATACCCAGCGTTCACATCAGCATTGATGAGAATTCCTTTTTGACTCTTAAAAAGACCTCTATTTATTCGCTTTCCCGAATATTTTTTATGCCTTTTGATAGGTTCTTTATCCAAAAAACTGCATTTGGAAGTAAAAGACTCCCCAACGATAATAATATCTATACCAACTAAAACTGATTTATATTTAATTTGATTTATTAATTTGAAAAATGGTATTTGAACAAACTTCTGATTATTGATCTTTCCTATATTTACTTTCTGCTTCCATGCTCTATTATAACCGATTATTATTGTTCCGAAATTGTTTTCAATACAATAATTAATAACTTTTCTTGAAATTTTATGAAATATGTCATTTATTTTGTTGTTCCGTTTTGCTGTAATCCTTTTTAATCTTTTAGTCTCGAACTTAATTCCCTGCTTATCTTTAATTGATTTTAGTTCCGCAATTCTTTTATTATAGAGTTGATTTATAGATTTAACAATACCGCCTTTAATAATAGTGGGTTTTAACCCTACATTATTTACAATAGTTGCAATATTGTTTATCCCTAAATCAATTCCTATAACCCTATCCTTATTTAAATTTAAATTATTTATCTTTCTAGTATATATAATCTCAAAAATATAATATAATTCCTTAGGAATTATTCTTACTTGATGCAATTGGTCTCTTATTCGAGTTTTAATCGGAGATAAATCTACTTTTTCAGGAAAATGTAGATAACCATTTTTAATTCTACATTGTTGATTCGTGAAAATAGCAATAAACTCACCGTTTTTCTTCTTATATTTTGGGAGTCTAGGTCTTCCTTGATATTTCTCCGGATGTTCCTTCCATTCTTTCATAGAATTAAAGAAAGATTTCCAATTCTTATCTAATAATTTTAATATTTGCTGGGCTGTTTGTGATGGCAATTTTCTATACGGTTCTTTGTCTTTTAATATATAACATAAATCATAATATCTCAACCAATTACCCAGATAAAAAAATTCTTGCCTAACGTAATAATTTGCTAAATTATATAAATTCTTAGATAAATAACATAAACAAGATAAATCCCCCCTTTTCTTCATCTGTATTTGTTCGGTAAGCCTCATTGGTATAAAATAAAATATTTTTTTGTCTTTATAAATAAAAAGAGAGCATAGATTTATCTTAAAATATATTCAAAAAAAATTTAATGAATAACAAGGGGTATTAAAAATAAACCAAGACCATAATTCTGCTTATTCTCATCTTTTCCATCAATACTTTTTTTCACAAATTCCTCTTTTGAACTTGCCACCTGAGTATTCATTATTCTTTGCCACTTTCTCCTTGATCTTCATTCATTTCACTTTCTATTCCCTCGTCAGGTACCTCTTTCAGAACCCCAAGTATTTTTAATGCGTACTTTTTCATTCCTTCAATTTTTGAGATTCCAATTCCTTTATTAATATCACCAACTACTAGTAAATGATCTCCATGCTTGATGTGGAATAAATCTCTAGCTTCTTTTGGTATAACTATCTGTCCTCTTTCTCCAACTTTAACCATTCCGAAAATATATTTATCTTTATATATCCTAGCCATCATACATACCTATCAATATTTAATTTGAATTTTAAATCTTAGATGAAAATAACTTTGGAAACCATTTTCCAACTCTCTTTTTATACTCCGTATATTCCTCACCAAAAATCTTTTCAAGATCTTTCTCTTCATAGGACGCAAATCGATCATATAGAATAGACATTAGAATCCAAAAAATAATGCAAATAAGCGACATTGATATTAAAGCAAACGCAAGATATACTAAAAGCATACTGAGATATAAAGGATGTCGAACACGGGCAAAAACTCCTTTTTTTATAAGAGATGTTGCTTCATTATTTCCTCCAAATAAAACTTTATGAGAAGAATTCCCCAGTACAAAGGATAAAATCAATAAACTAGCGAAAATAATTATTCGAATTAACAATGGGATAAAAATCGTAAGCCATATTGAGAATTGAAATATAAAAGTATCTAAAAACCATATTAGTAAAAATGCTATAGCAAGGATGATATTAAGCTGGTCTGTGTGAGGAAACTCCTTTCCTATACCACCACGTTTATGTTTATGTTTTTTTTTCAATTTATATTCACCTTTTTTTTATTTTTTTTTGCGTATTATTAAATTGATCATGTAATTCATGTGATTCATGTAATTCATGTAAATCATACTTAATTATGATAGTTAATTTCTCTCTATTTATAAATATTATCCAAATAAATGCTTATTTTCAGTAAAAAAACTTTTAAAACACTTTAAATTTTTCAGCATTATGTCAGAAAAAAAGCGAGCATTAGTGATATTTGGTAGCCCTCGATATAAAAAATCTGCATCCTATCATCTCGGACAACATTTTGCGAATGGCTTAAAAAGAGCTGGTATGGATGTAGAAGAAATTATGTTAGTAAAACAAAAAATTAATCATTGTATAGGTTGTTTTACCTGTTGGGTAAAGACACCTGGAAAATGTGTGCATAGAGATGATATGGATATTCTTTTACCTAAAATTAGAAATGCAGATCTAATTGTTTATGCCATCCCTCTTTATATTTTTAGCGTTCCTGGCATTGTTAAGGATTTTTTAGACCGCCAGTTACCACTGGTTGAGCCCTATTTAGTTAAAAAAGATGGTATCACGTCTCATCCAATTCGCAATAAGTTAAAAAAAACCGATTTTTTTGTTATTAGCGTTGCTGGATTTCCAGAACGTTCCCATTTTGATGCAATGGTTGATATGTTTAAGAAAAAAACAAGACCTGCCGATGAAACCTATATTGGAGATATTTTAATCGGCGGTGCAGAAAGGATGAGTAAAGACGATTCCCAAGATGAATTTAAAGCATTATATAATTATATCGAGCAAGCTGGTTTTGAAGTGGCAACAAATGGTGCTGTCTCAGAAGAAACACAAAAGTTGATCAACGAAGAAAGTATGATAAAATCTGAAAATATTGATACTTTTATCGATATTGCGAATAAATATTGGGATTCCTTAATGCCAAAGGATTATAGCCAAATTAAAATCAAGAAAAGTGCTGATGCAAAACCCTTAAAAATAACAGATGGTGGAATGGCTACGTTTTTTGCAGGTATGTCAAGAATTTTTAACCCAAATGCAATCCCTGGTTTAAAAGCCGTGCTTCAATTTAATTTGGATAAAGATCAATACCATTTAATTATGGATGAAGATGTATGTTTGGCATATAGTGGCCCACACCCAAATCCAACTACGATAATTATCTCAACAGCAGATACTTGGATGAAGATATCAACCAGTGAACTAGATGGAGCAAAAAGTTTAATGAAAGGTCTTTATAAAATTGAAGGTGACATGAATCTATTAATTAATATGAACAAAATATTCTCGGAGAAAGAAAAATCTGATACCAGTTCTGAGGATATATCTGTTGAAAGTCAAAAAATACTTGAAAAATAAATTATTTTAAAATTAATTTATATTCAAATCATCTCTATTTTTATAATCAAATAATATTATTAACCAAATAATTGATTTTTAAAAGGATTAATTAAATGATTAATTAATGGATAAGAATAACAATGCAGAATCTAATTCTCATCAAAAAGCGATAGATGGAACAGAATTAGAAAAATCAGAAGAAAAATTTTATAATGTCCCTGGATCTTCAAGATCAATGATTTCTGGAGCTATTCACATGTTAGTTGCATTATTAAGCTCTTCTTGTATATGGTTCTTTGTAATAATTACATCAGGTTGGGAAGGTTTATCCTATTTTGGTTCCACATCTGCTTTAATGGGATTATTAGGAATTTTGGGTAATGGATTTAGCCAATCTTATATAGCAAAAATAAAAGAAGCATATATTTTAAATCCGGAGGTTGGAAAAATTAAAGCTGCATCATATTCTAAATTAATTTTTATTATTGGTCTTGGGACAGGATTAATTTCTCTGTTTTTATTTTTGATTACGCCTGAAAATAATATATATATAAAGACCGCAGCATTTGCTTGCATCTTTCAAAGTATATTTGGTTATCTACAAGCGATTATAATCAATGGATTAGCAATTATTAATCGATATGATCTGATATCCTTTTCTGGTGTTTTATGGGGACCATTATTGTTAGTTTTAGGAATATTTTGGATGATTTTTAATTTACCTCCAGAAGGGTTTGTTTTTTATTACATCTTGGTAAGTATCATTCCATTTCTAATATTATTTCATTATTTTCATAGATTTTGCCCTTATTCATTTATAGATATAATTAAAGGAAGATTTTTTTCACGAAATGTAATTAATACTGTAAATTTAGAAATAAGGAATCAATTTGAACCATTATTCGTTAAAAATTATATTAAATATTCAATTTTTTCTACGATTACGAATCTTGAAGGAATTGGAGTATTTGCTAACTTATTAACTTTTTTTGCATCGTTATATTTGTTTTATTTTGACCCTGGATCTCAAGAAATTGGACTTAGAATTATTACAATTGTTACTTCTTACTCATCTGTGAAAACCGTAATTCTATTTTATAGTGGTCCTTTAAATATTGAGATAGCAGAAGCAGTTTCTAAGGAGAATAGAGAAATGATAAGTGAAATCTTTAATAATACTACACGAATATCTGCATTAATAGGCATCGGATTCGCTACGGGTATCTGTGCAATCACAGGTAATTTACTAACAATTCTTCACAATGAGACGTTTATAGGTGCATCAGGTTTTGATCAAAATTTATTTTTAACTGCTCAATTACTTATGATACTAGCAATTATTGGGCAGTTTGGATTTGCCTTTTCGAGTTTATTTGGAAATGCATTAATTGGCTCTGGAAATGCAAAATACTCCGGAATTGGATTCACTATTACAACAGTGATAATAATTGCAATTGCGCCATTAATTATATTCTTAACAGGTTTTGTAGGTATTGGGTGGGTCCAAGTGATTGCTATTGTTTTTTTACTTCCATTTATGATATGGCAAATAAAAAAACGGTTGCAAATTCAGATTAGATTTAAGTTAATCCGAATAATCCCTTGCTGTATAATTATGTTTCTCTTTATGTTTTTCTTCCCAGTTTCTGATACCACTACATTTATTCTTTCTATTGTATTAGGTGGCTTAATTTTTCTATTTTTAAGCCCATTCTTTGGTGTATCAATTCCTGAAGATGTGAAAATGTTGGAAGATCTTTTTGGTATTGTAAAACTAAAGTTTATAGGAAAAATATTTGGAAAAGTGCTTTTATTTTTATACAATATTAGCCCGTTTAATCGAAAAGAAAGAGAAAAAGTAAAAATTTAATTTTTAGATAGAATTATCATTTTTAACATGTCTGCAAAAAAAGGGAAAATTTCACGGGAAAAGTGGAATAATAACTTCATGGATTGGTTTTCAGATATCCTTCTTAAGGCTGAAATTATAGATTATAGGTTTAATTTAAAAGGATGTGGAGTTTGGTTAGGTTATGGCTTTAATCTTAGAAAACGAGTTTTTCAGATATTGCGTGATTTATTAGACAATACGCCCATACCTCATGAAGAAACTTTATTTCCTTTATTAATACCAGAACCTCTTTTCATGAAAGAGGCAGAACACGTCAAGGGTTTTGAAGATGAGGTGTATTGGGTAACAAGAGGGGGATCAAAACAGCTCGATATTAATTTATGTTTAAGACCCACCTCTGAAACTGTAATGTATCCTATGTTCAAATTATGGATTCGTTCCCATCAAGATTTGCCAATAAAGGTTTATCAAATAGTTAGTACATTTAGATATGAAACAAAAACAACAAGACCATTAATACGAGTAAGAGAATTAACTACCTTCAAGGAGGCACATACAGTTCATGCTACTGCTAAAGAGGCCGAGGATCAAGTAAAGGAAGGATTAGAGATATATAGTAAATTTTATGATCGCTTGGGTATTCCCTATTTTATTAATGTACGCCCTGATTATGATAAATTTCCAGGTGCTGAATATAGTATAGCATTTGAAACTATTTTTCCTGGAGATCATAAAACTTTACAAATTGGAACAGTTCATAATCTTGGTACAATTTTTGCCAAAACATTTGATTTAACTTATGAGGCAGATAATGGAGAGATAAAATTTGTGCATCAGACATGTTATGGAATCAGTGAAAGAGCAATTGCTGCAGTAGTTACCCAGCACGGAGATGATGCAGGATTATGTCTTCCACCTGAAGTAGCCCCTATTCAAGCCATCATTGTTCCAATTATATTTAAAGGTAAAGAGAAAGAAATTTTGGAACAATCTAAGAATTTATTAGATAAGATGAATTCTTTAGGGATTCGTGCGAAGCTTGATGATTCAGACATAAGTTCTGGTAAAAAATTTTACAAGTGGGAAACCAAAGGGGTTCCAATACGTATTGAATTAGGACCTAAAGATATTGAAAAAAAACAATTTATTGTTGTTAGAAGAGATACAGGTGAAAGAATAACTTTGGATTTTAAGGAAGGAGCTAAAAAGATACCTAAAATTCTTGAAGAAATACAGAAAGACTTGCATGAGAGAGCAAAAATATTAATGGAAAATTCAATAAAAGAAACAGATGACTACGATGAGTTGTATGATTTAATAGAAAAACGAGTTGGAATAGTGATTGTTCCATTATGTGATGAATATGACTGTGCAGAACAAATTGAAAAGCGCACTGAAGGAAAAATTATTGGGACACCAATTAAATATGTTAAAGAATTTAGTAAAGAATATTCTGAAAAAGAGTTTAATTTCAACTGCATTGTCTGTGCCCGTCCTACGAAAAAAAAGATGATTATTGGACGTTCTTATTAAAGAGAGCTTTTTTTTTTATATTTTTTTTGCCTTATATGGGTCTTTTAATCTTTTTTCAAGAAAAAATTCAATCTCTTTCTTTTTCTCTTCTGAATAAAAGGTATCTAGCTCATTTTTCGCGAGATTGGTGTATTTCCCATTGATTAATATATTTCTATTTTCCAAAAATTCAATTATTTGATCATAATATTCTTCACTGATTTGTTGGAAATTCTCGACTAATTTGAGAAAATGCATTAATTTCGTAATTAACTCATAGTAAAATTTTAGATGTGCCTTGATTTTTACCTTATCGTTCATTTCTGTGATATCTGGATATAATTTTAAAATTGAATTAACAGAATTGCTGACAATAGCACAAGATTTTGCAATTTCATCTGTTGTTTTAATAGAGTTCTTTTCAAAAATATAAATTAATTCAGATTCTTGGGTTTCTAAGGAATTGAATATTGCAAAAATTTCTTTAAAATTTCCACTCATTGTAAGTAAAATACTAATTCAGACTAAAATATTTACGACAAATTGAAAATAATCCTTTTTTTCACGGGAAAAAAGGGAAATCTTGTTTTTTTTAAATTTTAAATATTAGGAGTAATTTATTTGCATATAATAATGCAGAAAATAGATAAAATTCTGTCAAAATTAAGAGAGCGAAAAATTAAAATTGTCTTTTTAATCTTAACGACCATATTAATAATCTTTCTTTCAAGCGTATTTGTCGAGTCCTCATTTGAACTAAATATGAATATTGAAGATTTTACTGTTTATACTGAAGATCATATTCGTCTTGAAGGAAGTATCTATTATCCTAATAATCTAGATTCTGAATCTAATTACCCTACTTTAATATATTGTCATTCTTTAACTGGGGATCGACATGAAAATGAGATATTAAGATATAATCTGCTTGAGCATGGTTTTATTGTAGTTACTTTCGATTTACGAGGTCATGGCTCATCTTTAGGTGGATTAGAAGTTGACAGATCATATATGCTCGAGGGATATGCAAATTCTCCAAAACATGGTTTAGATATAGATGCAGTTTTGGATTTTATTTTAACCAAAGAATTAGTTGACAATGAATCTATAGGACTTTTTGGATACAGTCTTGGAGGAAGTGCATTGTCCTTTTACTCATATTTCGATTCATTAGATGAGAACCCACGAATAAAAGCATCTGTTTCAATATCATTTCTTGGAGAATATCATAGATACCTTGGAGTGAATGAAACAAATCCGAAAAATTTTCTCGCAATTATCGGTGCTCATGATGAATTTTTTCCAATAGATACGATCAAATTATCTTTAAATTTACTGACAGGGAATAATAATGCAGAATTTAGAACTTTATATGGTAATTTCTCTAATGGAAATGCAAGAGAAGTTTATATAGTCCCTGATGCTGGCCACACAAATTTTGCCTATCGATTACCTACTATTAATGAAACAATCAAATGGTTCGAACAAGTCTTTTATGGAGAAATCTCGAATATACCCATCTTTCAGAGAGATTTTATATATTCTATTAATGAAAACTTAAAATCATTTAGTGC
>JAHLWH010000073.1 GCA_019058015.1 Promethearchaeota archaeon
AAGCAGCTGAAATTAATGGATTAATATTTACTTCTACAATAACTGCAAGCACACCTTTAGTACAACAACTTGCCTCAGTTCTAATATTAAAAGAAAAATTTCGCAAGAAATTTTTAATTGCCGTAATTCTAATTATTATAGGAAATTATATTATAATTTTCTTATAAAAGATTGATAATATAGTGTTAATTATGAGTGAAAAAGGCTATGAATTTCTCGACCATATATCAGACGTCCAAGCTAGATGCTGGGGTCCAAATTTAATGGAAGCATTTTCACAAGCAGCACTAAGTTTATTTGATACGATCACGGATATCAATAAAATTGATAAGAAAATCTCAAGATTGATCCAAATTACAGCAGAGGATAAAGAGTCCCTACTATTTGATTTCTTAAGTGAATTTTTATATATTTTTGATACTGAAAATCTGATTTTTTCCGAGATTAAAGTGATTAATATTGATGAAAGTCAAGATGGATATATGCTAAATGCCCAATTAAAAGGAGATTTTTTCGATTCGGAAAAATATTCAAGCGGAATAGAAGTAAAAGCAATCACATATTCATACATGAAAATTGAAGAAAAAAAAAATAAAACAATAATTGAAGTAATTTTTGATATCTAACCTTTAACTACGCCTATAGGAACTAATCGTAATATCTTTTTAACTATTCCAAGATCATGGCTAACTTGAACAACCTGATCGATATTCTTATAAGCGCCAGGTGCTTCTTCTGCTAAAACCTTCATTGAAGCTGCTTCAACTGTAATTCCCTGTCTAGCTAGGTCATCCTTGATTTTTCCGCCCCAGAATTTTTTCTTCGCTTTTGTTCTAGATAATTGCCGACCAGCTCCATGTGCAGTTGATCCAAAAGATAATTCCATAGCCTTTGGTCCTCCAACACATAAATAACTTGCTGAACCCATAGTGCCTGGAATCAAAACTGGTTGCCCAACTGCTTTATATTTTTCGGGAATTTGGGGATGACCGGGAGGAAAGGCTCTTGTTGCACCTTTTCGGTGAATATTAAGTTTCATCCTTTTTCCATCCACCATATGTTCTTCAATTTTTAAAATGTTATGACAAACATCGTATATTAGATTTAAGCCAAGTTCTATCGGATCTTTTTTTAAAATTTCCTTAAACGATTCCCTAACCCAATGTGTAATTAATTGACGATTATTCCACGCAAAATTGGCAGCACAAGCCATCGCATTTAAATAATCTTTTGCTTCTGGTGTGTCTGCCTTAAGATAAGCAAGCTCCCTATCAGGAACTACAATTCCATATTTCTGCATAGCCTTATCAAATATTCTTAAATAATCTGTTGCAATTTGATGCCCCATTGCTCTCGAACCAGTATGCACCATCACTGTAACTTGTCCTTTCTCTTCTATCCCCAATACTTTTGCTATTGATATATCATAGATTTCATTTACTTCCTGAATTTCTAAAAAATGATTTCCAGATCCCAATGAGCCGATTTGGCGGATTCCCCTCTCCTTAGCTCTTCTTGAAACCTTGCTAGAATCGGCTCCTTTCATACATCCATTTTCTTCACAAAATTTCCCATCCTCTGGGTATCCATATCCATTTTCTATCGCCCAGTTCACACCATTTTCTAAAGCTTTATCTAGATCATTATAATTAATATTTAACTTGCCTTTAGAACCCAATCCGCTTGGAACATTTCTAAAAAAAGATTTAACCAAACTTGATTTCTTGTGCTTTATCTCTTCGCTTTTTAGATCTGTGCGAAGGAGTCTAACACCACAATTGATATCATATCCTACGCCTCCTGGGGACACAGCCCCCTTCTCTGCGTCTGTTCCGGCAACACCGCCTATACAGAAACCATAACCCTGATGCGCATCACTTAGAGCAATAACATGTTTTACTATTCCATCTAAACATGCAACATTAGTTATTTGATCAAGAGTTTTATCTCTTCTTATATTCTCTATTAAAAAATCATTTGCATAAACTATCGCAGGCACTTTCATTTGAAATTTTTTTGTTTCGCCGTAAATTCTACTAAATTTTGCTTGTGGAGATATTTCCCATATATTTTCTGAAATTTTTTTAATTTCCATAATTAGTTTATATTAAGAAAAAAACATAAAAAAATTCTTTTTAAAATATAAAAATGATCCATATTTTTCTTAATTCATAGAAATTTAATCCCTATTGAAAAAATAATCTTAAAAAAATCTTAGTATAATATGGTTTTACTTTTTTATTTCCTCATAAAACAAAGATTTAAAGAATATATGAATAAAATATTTTTTTAAATACAATTATAAATCCAATTTTTTATTAATTATTTAAAAATAAATGAAGTTATTTTCTAGTTTTTAGGTGTATCAAACATAATTCATAGTTTCTATTTAATCCATCAACTTACGGGAATCTGCATGATTTATAGGAAATATGGAGTAATTGAATTAAATCAAGATCTGGTTTCGGGGTTTCTAACTGCCCTAAAGGATTTCGCGAGCGAGATAAGTAAAGGTAAGGGGCAACTTAAGATTGTAGACATGCGACTCTTCAATCTAATCCTTATTTTTAAAGCGGGCGTCTTAGTGGTGGTTGCAGCTGATAAGAATGATTCTAGAGAAATCGCTCAAGCGAGACTTGAAGAAATAGTAGATGTTTTTATGGAAAAATATTCTGAATACATAGGTGAAGATAATTGGACAGGAGATATTCGTATATTTCAAGGATTTGAAACAATTATTGATAAAATTCTCAAAGATGGAAAGGCAAGTGAAGTCCCAATTAGAATTCCCATTTTAAAAATATATAAGAAAGATTTTGAAAAATCACAAAAAAAGATAGCCAGAAAAGGGTTAATTCTTCAAGAAGTAGATTTTAGATCAACTATTGAAGGAACTCAAAAACCTGAATGGACCTCAAAGAGATTACCTAAACAAGTTGTGAGTCAAGGAATGCTTTCAGAACAAGAATATGAGATTTCCCATCTTTGTGACGGATTTCATACTATAGAAAAAATTGCAGAAGAAGTGGGTATTCCAGAAAACGATATAGGGTTAATTATTGATGAATTAGATGAGCTTGGATTACTAAAATTTATAACAATTCAGTAATTATTAATAATTTTTCAATTTTGAATTAAATCTATTTTTTATCCTAAAATTTTTAAATTTCATACTTCTTAAATTATATAAATCTTATATTAAGAAGAGATTATAAAAATGATGTATATGATTTTCATCTCAACCGTGCCTAATCTTGAAGAAGGAAAAAAAATTGCACGTCTTCTAGTAGAACAAAAAATTATTGCATGCTGTAATATCATTCCTAATGTGATTTCAATATATGAATGGGAGGAAAAAATTGAGGAAGACAATGAACTTTTATTAATCATTAAAACCAAAAAAGAAAACAGTAAAAAATTAATTGATATTATAAATAGCATACATAGCTATGAAGTTTCTGAATGTATAGGTTTTGATATTACAGAAGGATCAAAGAAATATTTAGATTGGATGGATAAAATAATAAAAATTTAATATATCTTATGCAAGTTCATTGGATTTTTCAAATTGATTGGTTTTTTTGGGGCACGGTTATTATTTTCTTATTAATTATTTTCCTAATCTCAGTTAAAATTTTTAAGAATACACATCGTTGGAGAAATTTTTTATCGAATCCTTTAATTATGGAAAATAAAACCAAGAATTTTGAAATTCAATGTGGGGAACAAGAAATTTTTAGAATTTCCTTCACATTATTCGAATCTATAATCAACGATGTCGCTGAAAATAATAACAACAAGACTTCAAATCTTCTGATCATTTTCAAAAAGAGGAGATATAATACATATCCATATGCAGAAGCTCTTGCTTCAATCGATCTTAAGGTTGTTTTTATAGATTTCAAAAAAGTTAGGAAAGTTGAAGGTAAAAAACTAGTTAAGATAAAAATTAGTGGAGAATTAATTGATAAAATTTCAAAAGCGATTTATATTCATTTTATTGATATAGGAGATGGTCCCGAGTACCAAAAAATTGTCTTTCTCTTTCCTAATCGTACTATTCAATTTTTAAAAATCTCTACACTAACAAATTTTTTTGACAAATTTTTTCTTATATTAAGTAATTTTTCAGAGAATTATGAGATTTTAAAGAACTTTTTAAATCAAGACATAATTAACAAAAAGAAACTTTATTTTATTATCCCATTAAAGAGATTATTAAAACTTGATGAAGATCAATTGAATAGAATCAATAGATTAAAAGATAATTACAAAATACCTGAAAAAAATATATTAATTCTTGAAAAATCTTTTAAATCGTTAAAGAATTATGAAACAATTATTATTGGCTTTATTTTAAATAATATTTTTAATAAAAAATAATAAATATTAACCGAAAAGCGTTCAATGACAAGAGATAAAATTTCCATAGAATATTCAAATAAGGTTATTTATGATAAAAACCACTGGGGTATATTAGCTCATAAACGAGATAGAGCAAAAAAGATTTTATATATGTTTTATAAAGAAGGTTTAAACCCTTTAGTGTTTGGGAGCTTAGCACGAGGAGATGTGAAAAAGAGTAGTGATATTGATATAATTTTTCCCGATAAAATTCCTACATACAAATTAGAGGTTATTATTGATAAGAATGGAGAATATATTTTTGCAAAGGATATAATTCAAGCAACTCCGGGAGATACAATTAAGGCAAATATTTACTTATCCGAGCAAGAATGTTTAACAGTTCCTTTAAC
>JAHLWH010000074.1 GCA_019058015.1 Promethearchaeota archaeon
AAGTAGTTGTTCTCACAACTAAACTTGCTCCAGTATTAATCTTTTGCATATCTGCAATTTGACCCTGTAAAGATCCTAATAAGGCAGATGCAAATATAACAAAAGAGAATGAAAAGGCGAACATTACAACAGTGTTACTGTTTCTTCTTTGAAATCTATTGACAAATATCTTAATAATATAATGGAGTTTTCTTGAAAGAGGCCTAAAAAGATTGATTACAATATTTAATATTACTGGCATTAACCCCAAACCGGCTAATGTTAAACCTATCAAGAAGATTAATAAAATTGCGATTAGAACTCCTGCTATAAGAGCAAAATCCATAGTAAGGAGTAATTGAGGTATAACTAAATATATAAACCCTCCATTTGATGCTAATATAATACCTACTAATATTAATTTATAATTGACTGAGGATTTTTTTCTTAAATGATATAAAACATCCTCTCTCCGGTAAGGATTTATTGCTTCAACTATTTGTAATTTCATAACTTTAATTGCAGGAGTTATACTAACCATTAAGCTAACAATTATCCCCATTATATATGATATAAAAATGGAACTAATAGAATATGAAAAAACCAATCCACCAGCTAAAAATGACCCAAATAGGTCAGCAAAAATTATGTTAACTATAATTAACATTAATTGAGTTCCAAAAATCGCTAATATAATACCTAAAGTTGTTCCAATAAGGCATAATATAAGTCCTTGTCCTAAAACAATAAATAGATTAAATACTTTATGTGCGCCTAAAGTTCGGAAAACGCCAAATTCCCTTATTCTTTCTTCCACAGAGGTTGATAAAATTCCATTAATTAATATGCCAGCTATAAGCATAGATATAATAGATATAAAAACGAAAATTATTGAAAGAGCAACTGAAAGAAATTCACTAAATCCTAGATATTCAAGTTTTGGTAAATCAATATAATAATTAAAACCGATAAGATATTGGATATCTTCAGCTATTGCTTTTGCATTTAAATATGAAGTATCTACATCCCTAATATCATATATAATCTCTCCCTCTTCAAAAGTACAAATTAACTGGGAACATTGTCCCTCATAATCTTCTTCACCGAGCATTGCATAAACTGTTTCAAGGCTTAAAATAATAGTCTGCCCCCGATAATTTGAGGGAAATTTTATTTCAAAATCAAAAGTCCCATCAAAAATTAAAATTATGCTTTTATTTATCCAGTCTGTTCCATTATCATAAAATATCGTGAAATTAATTGTATCACCATCTATTAACTTTAATTTTTCATTAAATGTCTCATAAGCCATAAAATGATAAAGATCTAATCCTTCAATTATCATTGGCTCTTCATCTTTTTCAAAAGAACCAAATCCTAACTCATTTTCAAGTGTGAAATTAATTCCAACGATCCTTGCTCCACGTCTTACATTGATTGTTTCAATTGTGGAATAATTTGCTGTTTCATTTACTTGCGAGTATAATTCAAATCTTGGAATACAGTTTTTAATTTTTGAAACATTTTTCAAGATGTTTTCGCTCATTTCAGCATACTTGAAATAGCTAGATCTATTTTCTGGCTCGGTGTCATAATGACGCACTGAAATTCTAATATCTTGATTCCCTGCATCTGTAGTGAGATAATCAACGAAAGACACTGAGATGCTATCAGATAAAAATAAAACTATGGTAAGTAAAGCCACAGAAATCGTAACACCCAAAATACCCAAAATAGTCCGAACTTTCTGGCGACGAAGATCTCTAAAGCTATAAGATAAAATAGTCTTAATATTTGTCATAATGTTACTATTTTTTCTTCTTCACTCATTTTTTTTTTAATATTCTTAATAATTGCTGTTTTTTAATTTAAGAATTAAATATAGCATTAGGTTAATTTTAATGTAAATACTAAATCATCCAAATATAAGCATTTGACCTTGAATCTTTCCGGGTAATTTTCCATCTTCTATCATTCCTTGGATAATATCATTAAAATGCAAAGGAATATTATCAAGAATTGGTTTCGGAATTGATTGCTTTATTATGGAAATATCATACTCTGCCTGCCCTTGATTTTTAAAAAGATATTTAAATATATGAGTCTCACATTTAGATTTATTTGTTTCTGCTTCACTTTGTCGTATCTTTTTCATCATTTTTGTCTCTTTGAGCCCATCCACAGTTCCTTCTTCTACAATCTTGCCATCAAGCATATAAAGTGTTCTTGTTCCAAATTCTGCTACTTTAGCATCATGTGTAACTGCAACAAATGTTGCACCCCTTTTATTTAAATCTCGTAATAAATTCATAACCATCTGACCCGTCTTACTATCCAAATCGCCTGTTGGTTCATCTAAGACACATATTGCGGGATCATTTGCGAATGCCCGTGCAATTGCAACCCGTTGCTGTTCTCCACCCGATAACTCTGAAGGTGTATGATGTGCTCGTTCATCAAGTCCAACCATTGCAAGTAAATCCATAGCTCTCTTTCGCTTACCCCTACGGCTAAATTTGCCTGCAAAATGAAGCGGGATCATAATATTTTCTAAAGCCGTCATTTGGGGTAACAAATTATAAAATTGAAACACATAACCAATTTTATCCCTTCTAATATCTGCTAACTGATTATCAGAAAGCAATGTTATATTCTGGCCTTCCAAAAAGACCTTACCCCGAGTTGGAGTATCTAATCCTCCTATAAGATTCAACAATGTTGTTTTTCCGCTTCCACTTGGCCCCATAATAATTACAAAATCTTGTTCTTTGACATTAAGATCTACACCTCTCAAGGCTGCAACCGCTGTAGTACCAAGAAGATATGTTTTATGAACATTTTCTGCTCTTATTTTAAATTTGTCACCAAGCTCCTCTATCAATATTCTATCTTCCGTCCTTTCTTCCATCTTTTTTCCTTTCTTGTCATTTTTCTTTTTAGCCATTTTTATCAACGTTTCTTGGGATATGTATATAATATTTTATTTTTCCATTTTTTTGAACTTTAAGAATTCTAATTTTTTAGAACTTTAAATTTCTTAAGAATAATATCAAGTTAACTTTATTAAATTATCTCTTTGCAAAATTCTATTAAATTAGACTTTAGAAACTTGTATTTTCTTAAAGATCGTTTAATATTAATTAAATTAAGAAGCTTAATAAGTAATTCTCTTTTAAAATAAAGAATAATATTTACATTATTCTTAGTTTAATGAATTTTAGTAATTGTTCTTTTCTTTAATTTACCTAGTTCATTTCGAAGGTGATCATTTTCATTTTGTAAATTTACTATCTCATTCATTAATTGTTGTGTGATCTTTAGAACTTGATCTTTAGAAAATATATCATCATCCTGCAATTTTATTACACGTTCTCCACGTATTTGCAATTTTTTATCAATATAAAGTGTAGTTAGTAAGTCCTTTAATTCTCCATGAAGAAAAACGTAAGTAAATGGATATTTTGTTCGATTATCAGCTAAATTTTTAGGAAGATTTACAGTGTGTGTTTCCTTGCACACTGGACAGTTATACAACTTTTTCACATATTCAATATCTTCATTCATTGTCTATACAAACTTTGCCTTTTTAGATTAAAATAGTATATTAAATATTTATAGATGTGTTTTTTAAATATTTTCCGAATTTATCAATTTTTTAATATAAATATCAACCCAACATTAGATTTTTAAAATAAAAATTTTTAAGCTAAAGATAATATTAGAAATGAAATTTTAGAAAAATAACAATACTTTTTCAAAGATAAGTAAGATTCATGTCCAAGAACGAGATTAGAAACGAAATTGAAGAAATAGTAAATAGA
>JAHLWH010000075.1 GCA_019058015.1 Promethearchaeota archaeon
ATAGTTATTTTAAATGGTTTAAAACAATATGGAAACTTTAATATTATAGGCACAATGAAGACCTGGGAGTTTCAATTTCAAAAAAGGGAAAATATTGAAAAATTGCAGCAATTTATAAGATCAATATACTATATAATTAAGTTACCTCAATCAGGAACCGAAGAAATTTAAAAAATCATATTAAAAATCGTTTTGTCGGAACGCTTTTTTCTTCCTGAGATAAATTATTCATAAATCATTAAAAAATTCCCACAAAAGAATTCTTTTAAAGTTCTAAAAATAAGGGATTTTTATTTTTCAATCTGGAAATCAATTCGACTTTCAGGAATTAAAAAAAATTTAAAAAAAATTTAAAAAAAATGATAAAAAATGAATGAAGAGAGATTTAATAAAAAATTTAGTAAAAAGGCAATTTTAATTTTGGTTGTAGTTGTGGTATCTAGTTTAGGAGTTTCTACAGCAGTCTTTGGTATTAGGGATATAATCTCAACAAACTCTTATAATATATTGACGGAGGATTATGAGAAATTGTCTGGGGATTACAATGTTCTTCTAACAAATTATAGTGGAATTTTGGTGAGTTATTATGATGTTAATGAGAAATACCAGAATTTGACTGAGGATTATAATGATCTAAACGAAACTTATTACATACTTACTGGGGACTACATAGATTTACAAGGAGATTATGATAGTTTAGTTATAAATTATGCTAAATTGATTATAGATTATGATAATTTAGAGGATCAGTTTGATATATTGCAACAGGAATACGACGAGATTCAGGAAAATCATACCAATTTGCAGGATCAATATAATATACTTTTGAATAATTATCAAACATTAAATGAAAGTTATAACAATCTTTGGAACAGTCATCAACTACTTATAGAAATACATGGAGATTTATTGGATATGTATAATGATCTTTCTATTCAGAATCAGATTCTTCAAGGTAAATACAATACATTAAAAACACATATTAGTACTTTAATTCTTCCAGCACAATATTTGGTTTTTGCCGAAGCAGTTAGGAGATATTATATGCCTCTATATCTTGAAGGTAAATATGACACGGAACATCGTGAATCCTCTGTGGAATTTAGCCGAGATGTGATGTTACATGATTCAACACAAGAAAATTCATTTGGAGAAATTTCTAATATCTTTTCTGAATGCTTAAAATTTGGGAACAACACTATGTATTTAGCTTTTTATATAATGTATTGTACTTTTTGGGATTGGTTGCCGAATTGGGGTGGGTGGGGACTATCTGGTAATGAATTAGTAGATATTAATATAATACATCAATGGTGTGTAGACGTGATTGATTATGAATATGATTCGGGCATAACTTATGGTCAAGAAGATATTAGTTGGGATTATATTAAATTTTCAGTAGAGACTGCATTTAGAACTATGGGTGATTGTGATGATCAGGCAATATTGGATGCTACCTACTTAGAATCCTGTGGATTTGAAACAGCAATTATATTGATTCGAGATCCAGACTATCCAGGAGGATTATACCACTATGGTCTTTTTGTACATATAAATGATACTGATGCATTTCATGCTATGTATTCTTGTCCTTTATGGGATTTTGGCGATATTGATCCTTATGAAAATTTTACTTGGTGTTGTCTTGATCCTACTTGGGATGTTCCATTTGGAGGTATTCCTGGTTGGCTTCAATATTATGCTGGTGGATTTCCTACTGATATTTGTTCAATTGCAATTTGTGATCCTGATGGAAGTGTAGGTCAACCAGATTTACAATGGTCAATATAATTAATTTTATTTTTTTCAAACTTTAAATTGATTCAATTTAAAGGAATTAAAATAAACCTAAAAATAAACCTAATTTTTTACTTTTTACTTTCACTCTCCTCTCCCTATTTAAAGGAAGGATTCAATAAATTTACTGATTTACAAAGTTTTAAAAACTCCTGAATTTATTTATCTACTAAATTATGGCCCTTAACATAAATAAATATATGTTAGATAATATAAGAGGATTGAAAAAAGAATACAAATTTTAGATCTTTTTTGTGGTTGTGGAGGCTTTAGTTTAGGTTTTGAGCAGGCAGACTTTAAAGTTAAATATGGCATTGATAATTGGGATGGAGTAAAAGAAACTTTTCAGTATAATCATCCAAATACTGAATTTATTTTAGGAAATATCAAAGACATAAACCCAAGAGATTTTAAAGATGTTGATATTATTATCGGAAGTCCTCCATGTCAAGAATTTAGTGTAGCAAATACTAATCCAAATATAGATAAAGGTATGAAATTAGTTATTGAATTCTTAAGATGGATAAAAATTATCCATCCAAAATATTGGATTATGGAAAATGTTCCATCATTAAAAAAATGGATAAAATTAAAAATTAAAAATTTTGAAATCCCTAAAATTAAAGTTTTGAATTCAGCTAATTAATAAGACAACCTTTTGATGACACAGAAACAACTTTTTAATACCATTAACAACTTTTTTTTACCATTATTTTTCCAAAAAAAATTCTTTTAGTCATCAAAATATCTTCCATTATATTGATAAATAGGGTATGGTTTTGTTTTATCCATTTCAGACTGACCACTGAAAGTAGTTATTCTATGGTATTTGTATGTACCATCTTTAAATTTTCTTTCATTTAGAGGTATATTATAAAGAACATCATAACCCATACATATTGCTGTATTTTGACTATAATCAATATTTTTAGCAAATTGTTCTATATTTTTTGCATAATTAGCAGCATCACCAATAATTATGAGATGTGTGGTGACTCGTTTTCCTATTCTTTCAATTCTTATTTGTCCAAAATCGATACCTATTCTTAAATTCATTGTTCTATAATTGTTACTTTTATAAAGAGGATTAAGAATTTTATTTAATATTTCTGAGATTTTAAGAGCACAATTTCTTGCATTTTGACACCTTTCAGCAGAAGATCCAAGTGAGAATGATACCATTGCACCATCTCCAGTATATTTATCGACGAGACCATCATAATCATCGACACAATGAAAGAATAAATGTAGAGCAAGTCCAATCCATTCTGTAAACTTGAATTTTCCTAAGGAACTAGAAGCTTTTTTTGAATCCGCTATATCGAATACCAAAACTGCCGCTTTTACTGCTCTAATGCCTCCAAGGGGTAATTCACTAGTGTCTTTTGGAACTTTTCGACCATCAGACTCTGGATGCTTATCCCTACTAGCTTGGAATTGCTTTAATATAGTTTCATAATGATTTAAATTCAATCCTATCACAATTTTTTGTAGATTAGGTTGTAAAAGTTAAGCAACTGAATAGTAAAATGTATCTAAAAATCAAAAAAAGAACACTAATTAATAAGAATATGAGAGCGTTTCTAAACATCTTATATTTTTTTTCATTAATTTTTGCAATTGCGTAATTTTCTTTAATGTAATCTTCTAGTATTAACTTTTCATTTAGATTTTTAATAAAGCCCTCATATTTTTTTAATTCTTCTTTAATAATATTGGCAAAGAATATTGAATCTCCATATTCTTCTTTAGTCCTAGCAACTATGACTAATATTGCAAATATAAAAGTAATTGTTAATAATGCAACTGATAATAAAAAGGAAATATATAAAAAAACCATTAAATTTAAGAACTTTTCATTAGTAGAGATGAAGACATCCATTCCAAAGATTATAGGGATGAGAACAGATATAACACTAATAATTATACTCGCTTTACTATCAGCTAATTGGATTAAATCTTGGTTGTGGCTGAAAACTGTTTTTGTATAATCGGATATTTTGTTGAAGTCTTTAATTTTTTCCTCCATAATATTCAATTACCATTTCTATTAATTTCATAATTTAATATATTTTTATCCCTACTTTAATTAGATTTGTAATTAGATCAAGAAGTTTAATGCGTCGGTTTACACATAAATTTTCTAATTTTTGATAAAATTCTTTTTCTAAATGAAGAGTTATAGAACGATATTTAGTTGATTTTTTTATAATAGAATGTACAATTTCTTCAACAGATCTATTAGGTTCTTCTTTTATGTATTTAATTATTTCCTTAACACCCTCTTTTTAAAGTTATTTTTCTATAAAATTTATTATTTTAATTTTTTATCAAAATTATTTTAAGTAAGGAATATTTAAATATTTGTTTTCTACTTTCAGTCTCCTCTCTCTGTTTCCTATAAATAGATTAGAGTGATTTCATTATACAAAATCTAGGTATTTAAAGAAATCTTCCGATTTACCAACAACACCAGAACGCGTCTTTTACAATCAATATACTCATTACTTCTCAAATTTATAAATAGTTTATAGTTATTTTTCAAGTTCAATTAAATATAGATAGGCAAGCTTATTTTGAAATATAATTATTTATAATTTCATCTTTATAAATTTAAATATTGAATTCACTATTATCTAATTATCTAATAGGATCTTAAAAAAGTGATTTAAACTGAAAAAAAGACAATTCCTTTATCTTATTGGGGCGATTTTTATCTGTGCTATAATATACGCTATCATAAGCTCCATTGTTTTATATGAATCCTTAGTCAATTTTTTCCCACCGAACCTTGCTTTTCTCTATTTACTTATGAATTTCTTTATGGGACTTCTACTTTCTGGTGTACCAATATTCATTATTGCAATAATAGTAGATATTGCCAAAACTTATAAAAGAGATATAGAATACAAAACAGAAGAGAAAATAATAGAAAGAACAGAAGTTCAAAAACCAATTGAATCAGATATGAAATATTATTCAAGTTGTGGAGAGAAAATCAAGAAAACTGCAACCTTTTGCGAATTCTGTGGTGCAGAACAATAAATTAAAAAATATTTAAAATTTACTTTTTTTCCATACTCTATTTTTTATTAAAGAATAGATAATGTTGTTTAAATAGTTAAAATTTAATTAATTAAATGAACATTATGAATGATAAAAAAAGCAATATGACTACTATTCCATTAAGAAAGGAAACACGTGATGAATTGAGAGAGCTAAAAATATATTCACGAGAAACTTATGATGAAGTAGTAGTTAGATTGATCAGTAAAATAAAGAAAGGAGATGTGAAAAATGTCTGAAACAAAAGAAACTATAAAAACTGGTTTTAAAATTATAGCCAGAAAAGATTTACCTGTTATAAACATAAAAATAAGCTCTAAAAATCCACGCCACCATTTTAGGGGAGCTGCAATGGAAGACCTTAAAAACTCTATTCAAAACTTAGGACTTATTCAACCTATTATTGTAAAATCGATTGAAGATAATAAATATGAAACCATTGCAGGTAATAGAAGATTATTTGCTTTTCAAGAATTAAAAAAGAAAATAATCCCATCAATTATTATTGAGGCTAACTCTGAGATAACTGAGGCTGATATTGCCCTGCTAGAGAATCTGATAAGAGATGACCTAACCCCAATTGAGGAGGCGAAAGCATACTTGAATAGATGGCTCTTAATGGGAAATGAAGATACTGAAAATTTTCAGTATGATAAAATCGCATCTATAATTTCAAAAGAATTGCCTCCTTCATATAATCATATTAAAAATATATTATCTCTTTTGAGATTACCCAAAGGTGTTCAAGATGCTATACACTTAAAGAAATTTAAGAGAACATATGGCTATGAAATATCAAGATTAAATACAGAAGAACAAATGTTGGAATATTATGGAAAAATTAAATCTAATAAAAAAAATTGGACTGTTGCTAGACTAAAAGAAGAAATTGATGAAATTTTAGAGGGAGAAAGGGAAAAAACAGGAAAAATTAGAAAAATAAAAACTATGACCTTAGAAAACATTAAAAAAAATCTTAGAGAAAAAAGAGAAGTAAGGAATAAACATCTAGAAGATTTCATTAATATAACAGAAGAGATAAAAAAATATTTAAAAAAAGAAGATAAAAAAGAGGATGCCCCTGATAACATTTATAAGATTTTGCAAAATTATATTAAAGTCGAAAAAGAGACTGTAGATTATGATTGGAAAAGATTACAACAACAGATAAATGATGATCAAAAAAGAGTTAATTCTATTGATGCTTTGTTAAATCAAGTTGAGCAACTAAGCATTACAGTATGTCCTTATTGTGAAGCTGGAATTGATATTGAAGCACTAACAGAGAAACAACAAAAATTAAGGGAACAAATTGAAGACTCAGAAAATAAACAACTGAATCTTAATTCTATATTGAACCAATTTCAAAAATCTGAGCAGGATTTCAAAAAAACAAAAAACATTTTAGAGAAGGCAAATCAAGAGATTAAAGGATTTATTCGTGATATTGTTAAATATCGAAAGGAAATAGATGAATTGGAGGTAAAATAGAATGGCAAAATATCAGAAAATACAGAGATTTGTTCCTAATTATGGATTAAAACTTGAAGAGAGATTGCAGGGGATATATGAATGGGAAAACTTAAGGCTATTATATCTTCATTTAATAGGTCATGGTAATTCTGCGAAGGCAAAAATAAGAGAAATAGCAGGTGAGGAGATTAAAATTATTAATGGTGTTGCAGTATGGGAACCACATTTTAATTTACAAAAAAGAGATCTGGATGAGTTAAATATAATTAACAAAATCAAAACTATAAAAGAAACTCTATGGGAAAGAGATCATATTCTAATAAGACCATATTCTAAAGCAATGATATTATTAGATAAAGGTTCACCCCCAAGTTATGCACAACTTATTACAACATGGAATAAGAGAACTCATATTGATTCTCAATCTCCATTAGGAAGACTAATTTTTCCAGAGATGCAACCTATAGAACTAACTACTATTGGAAAAATCAAAAGAAATAAAAAAGGGCATATTATCCTTAATAAAAAAGAAATAATATATGAAATAGATGAGAATAACCATTTTCTAAAAGCAAAAAAGGTAGGGAATCTCTGTCATAATTTAAGGATTGCTACTTTTAATCATTTAGATCCACACCAAAAACTTTTTATGGTGGCTCGATGTAAAGGATATGTAGAATATCAAACAATTCCTGTTTTTATCTCTGAACAATCCTGTGAACTTGTTGATCCGGATGATATTTAATTGATCGAAACAGAAAGTAAATAAAGAAACCAATTAAATTATATATTTTTTTCAATCCACTTATCAACTCGATAAGTAGGAATTAAAATAAATTCATAAAAAACTAATAATTCTTTTCTTTATTTTTTACTTTCACTCTCCCCTCTCTATCTCCTATAAATAGATTGGAGTGCGCAGATCTACTGAATTAGTAAATCTAAAATTAAAGAATCAAATTAATTATTTTTTTTATTTTTCATCTATAGAAATCCTAAATTTCTAAGTTGTAATAAAAGTCCACCTGTTCGCATTCCATCTTGAGTTATTCTATGTGGATCGTTACTTTTGACTAACTCTATAAGATATAGATTTCTAAGTTTTTTCACTGCTTTTTTATAAAATGGTAATCTTTTTAAGATCTGAAGAAAAAAATAACGGTTTCTTTCACTTTTAGTCCAACGATAAATTTTTATCAACACTTCGACTTCATAAGGCTTAAATTGTTTTTTTATATCCTCAACAATATCCTTATAAATTTGTATCTCATTATTATCGATAGTGTTGGGCAATATATGTCACTTATCTCTTTTTGCTTTTTCTCTCTCTTTCCCTTAAAGCAAACTCCCCACAAGCCACAATCTTACCAATCTTTGTAAGATACATTTTCATTGGACTTTTAGAAATTAGTTCAATTCTATCTTGTTTGATTAAATCATCAAAAACCTCTTGTTTTTGAGGATATTTTGCTGTTAAAACTGCAGAGTCTTCTTCAAATGCTCGCTTTCTAAATAGGCTTATTAATATATTGCTTCTCTCATCTTTAGGGGACACTTCCCTATCAAATGATGTATCTTTTAAGAGATCTTCAACTTCTGCTTTATCTATATCCATTTCTTAACCACACAATCTTTTCAATATGTTTAATATACTTATCGTATCACAAAATATAAAATTTGCGCAAATATATTATTACTAGATTCATTTTTAAACCTAACTAAAAAAACTACTAGTCTTTTTTGGAATAAAACTCATAGAGATTAGAGGCTTCTTCTATTTACCATATTGCGCGGTTTTCACTACAAATGCGCCAAATTATTCATCTTTCGCGCGACAGGTCTAGATTGTTCTAGAACAACAATTTTGTAAAACAATTTTGATTTCAACGACAAAATTTTCATACTTGTTTTTTACTTCCACTCTCCCCTCTCAGTGTCCTATAAATAGATTAGAGTGCGCGGATTTACTGAATCAGTAAAAATTTAAATTATCAAACATCCTAATCATTTTTGTCGATAAATAAATTAACAAAAATGGAAAAAAGAAAGATGAAAATAGAAATCGATCTTCCTGATGAAGAATATAAAAAATTAAAAGAAATCTATAAAATATTTGAGAAAGATATTAATGAATCTATAGAACATTTAACAATAAATTTAATAAAAGATTCTTTAACTGAAATCAAGTCTCTGATATAGATTTCTTTATTTCTTCTAATCTTCTTCTTACAGACTCATTAATAAATTCATGATGTGTTCTATAACCCAATTCTTTATGCTCTTTAATGATTTTTAGGATTTCTTCTATAACTTCTTCTGGAATTTTTACAATGTTCGAAATAAATTGACCCCCAAATGAACCCCTTTTAATGGTGCGCCCGCCGGGATTCGAACCCGGGCCCCTAACGTGGCAGGCTTTTATCTATTTCTTAAGTTAAGAAAATAAAGGATAATACCACTATACTACGAGCGCTTATTCTATAGATAAAAAAAAGAATATAAGATTAAATATTAATTTTACTAATCGTTTGTTCAACTTGATTCTTTTCTATAAATTCCTCTAAGGCTTTTACGTTATTAGGTATTCCTTCTCTAACACCAGTATCGCTGCACTCTAAAGCAGACATAGCGGTTGCAATTTTGCATAATTTCGATAGTGAAAAACCCATAAATAGTGAAATAATAATTCCACTCATAAACGCATCTCCAGCTCCCGTCGTATCTTCAACGGGAGTGTTAAATATATTAGTTCGAATCATCTCATTTCCATCGAAAACAGTGGAACCATTGGCACCATCAGTTATTGAAATTAAATCAACACCCATTTTATGAATATCATTTAAAATATCAATTGTTGATAACTTATTCGTAAATTCTGAAGCCTCTTCTTTATTGAAGGAGACTACATCAGATTTTACAATTAATTTTTTAGCCCACTGAGGATTATTTTTAATTATTGACATACTGGGTGCAGCAAATACTTTTTTTCCAGCATTTTTAGTTAAATCAATTGCTTTATCTATAGCCTTACATCCACTTTCTGAGGTTAATGAAGTCCAAGCGAAGCCATCTATATCTTTAAATATTTCTTCCTTCACATTTTCTGGAGTTATTAAATTATTTGCGCCTTTGTAAGCCAAGATACTTCGATCTCGTCCCCATTCGGTTTTTAAAATTAATGAAAAGGCAGTAGAATCCTTATCCGTTTGAATAACATTATTTACATCAACATTTCTCTTTTTCAAATCATCAAGGCATATGGAAGCTGAAAAGTCTTTCCCAATAACGCCAATATAAATACCCTTCATGCCGATCATTGATAAATCAGCAGCAATATTTGTTGCAGAACCTCCAGGAACAAATTTAATATTTTCAACATTCAATTTGCGCGAATATTCAATGGCAGTGTATTTTTTGATAACTTCTTTTTCAAATAATTCAAATCTTAAGATATCTTTTATTTGAATGATACAATCTAAGGTGCAACTACCTATTGTTAATATTTTCAATTTAGATAAATCCATAAATCTTATAAATAGATAAAATTTATATTCTTTTTGACTTTAACGTTGAAAATTTATATACTTACACTTCTATTTTCTCAGTCTCATTAAAAACATAAATAATATTATATATAAAAAAAAATTATTTTTTATCTAAAATAATTAATTTAACATGCAAATTTAAACTTGATATGGTTTTTTCTATTTGACTGGAAAGAATCCTCTCTTATTCTACAAATAAACTTAATAAAAGTATTAAAGGCTTCATGAGCATTAATTCATAGATTTTTGAGAATGATATGAAGCAAATGCAGTTGGGTTAATCACTTAATTTTTAAAAGATTTTAAATGATGGGGTACAATATAAGCATAAATTAAATTTAATAATTTGAAAATTGGGGATTAGAATGAAATTTGGATTTAGTTCTTTATCAAATTTAGGAATAATAAAAAAAGATGTTAAACGTAAAAGAATCTCAAGTTATGATAAAACAGGAGCTAATATGGATAATGTATTAATAGAGCCAAAAAGTAAACATGAAGTTTGCAATATAAATAGAGCTGGAATTATTAAGCATATTTGGATGACAATATTATCTTCAGATCCAGATTATCTACGAAAGTTTGTAATTCGTATGTGGTGGGATAATGAAGAAAATCCTTCAGTTGAATGCCCAGTAGGTGATTTTTTCGGAATTGGACACGGTAAAAAAGTTAATTTTTGGAGTTTGCCTTTTTCTATGGGACCTCAAGATGGAAAAGGATTTAATTGCTTTTTTCCTATGCCATTTTCTACAAATGCGAGAATCGAATTAGAAAATGAAAGTGAAATTAGTTTTGTATGTTTTTACTACATTGATTATGAAGAATATACAGAATTAGATTCTAGATTTGGCAGATTTCATGCAATGTGGCGCCGTGAAAATCCATGTAAAGGAAATGATTATAACATTGGAAAAAAAGTTGAGAAATGGATTAGAAAAAATCCTACTCATGAGAACGATTATCTAATATTGGAAGCAGAAGGTGAAGGACATTATGTTGGCTGCCATTTAGATATTCATAATCTATTAACTCCTGAATTAAGTAAAAAGAAGGATAGGTTTTGGCCAGGAGAAGGTGATGATTTTTTTGAGATTGACGATGGAGAAACAATACTTTATGGTACAGGTACAGAAGATTATTTTTGCACAGCATTTGCACCTTTAGAATTCTATTGTTCTCCTGATTTTGGAATCACATTGCCAGGTGGTCAAAACTGGAGTGGAAAGATCTCTTATTACCGATATCATATTGAAGATCCAATTTATTTTAACAAGAATTTAAAAGTTAAAATCGAGCATGGTCATGCGAATCAAAGATCTGATGATTATTCTTCTACTGCTTATTGGTATCAAACAGAACCACATAAAAAGTTTCAGCCACTTTTATCGGTAAATGAGAGGTTACCTCGAGAAGAACCTAAGGAAATTCCTTAAAAAGATAAATTATTTTTTTATACTCGTCTAGTACACTTATACGATTTCTATAGATATTGAAGACGTAACTATTTTAAAGAATAAAATCAAAATTTATCTAACAAATTTTTTTTGATTTAAATTAAAAAAACTAATTTATTAAAAATTGGGATAAATATGAGTGAACTTGAGAAGGAGAGTAGTGTCTCAAACTTAAACATGGCCTCTTACAGTATGGCAGAATTTATATACATGGTATTTAGTGGAATCTTCGGTTCGTTTTTCATTTTTTACTGGGAAACTGAAGTGGGATTAAATATATGGATTGTGACGCTTGGTTATATAATTTATGCAATCTGGAATTCAATTAATGATCCTCTTGTTGGTTACTTCACTGACAAACCCAATAAACTTTGGAAAAAATATGGTAAGCGATTTCCGTTCATTATTATTGGAGGAATTCCTTCAATTTTTATGCTTGCACTTATTTTTACTCCACCTTACTTGGATCCCATAACCGGAGCATGGATATATTTTGGATGGATATTATTATCCTCATGCATGTATGAGCTATTTTACACAATTTTCCAACTTAGTAATGCGGCATTATTTCCAGATAAATTTCGTTCTGATAATGAACGAAGAAAGGCAGGTTTCTTTCGCATGGGATTAGGACTTGTGGGTACTGCAGTTGGGTTAATCATTCCTCCACTGTTTATTTCTTATGGAGATCGCCAATCCTATACTAATATGGCATGGATATTTGTTGTTCTTAATCTGGTCTTTTTCTTGACAATTATTCCTGGACATAGAGAATCAGCGCAAATGAGAGAAAGATATATGCAAGAACCAAGTGCTGAAAAGAAGTTGCCGTTTTTGAAAACAATGAAAATCGTGGTTACTCAGAAGAATTTTATTGTATATATGATTGTTTTTCTATTTGATGGAATTATCGGTGCGTGTCTAGTAGGATCTATACAATATGCTACTAAATATATATTACTGGAGGACCCGACAATGTCTATTATCGTTTTAGCCGGATTTCTTTTAGGTTCTTTAGGATCGATATTCTTTTGGCTTATTTTTTCACAAAAGTTAAATAATAATAGAAAAATGTTAATAATTGGCGTTTTTCTAAATACGATCTTCTTATTTCCATTTATGTTTGTACAAGGATTACTTGGTTTTGTTATAGCTGCAGTAATATTGGGAATTGGAGGAGGTGCGCTGAGAATAGGAAGAAGTCCTGTTTTAGGTGACACGATTGATGAAGCTACTGTCAAATCAGGTCAAAGACTTGAGGGTTCTTATATGGGAGTGTACGCTTTTTTTGTTAGGTTTGGACTTATTGGCCAAATATTGATTTTTGCAATAGTACATGAATTAACTGGATTTAATGCAGATGTACTAATTCAAACTGAATTAGCTCTATTTGGAATACGTGCTCATTTAGCATTGATACCAATGATCTTAACTCTCATTGGTTTAGTCATTTTCATTTTTGTGTATGACCTTACTCCTGAAAGAACAAAAGAAATTAAAGAAAAATTAAAAGAATTAAATTTATAATTTTTTTCTTTTATCTTATTTTATTTTATTTTTTTTATTACATTATCATGCCAAATAAATTACGTAGACTCACAAAATTACAAATGATTTTTTTCTGAATAAATTAGAAAAATTAGTAAAAGAAGCTAAACTTGGACTAAATGAATTAGCGAAAACTTACCCAATTTCTAAAGAGGATTATGAATTTGAAATGTCTTGGTGGAATAAATACTAAATCTTTCTTAAGTATTTAAAGAGGAGAAAAAATTTCACCATTATATAAAAAAGTCGAAAATATCGCCGAAAAAATCATATCTTACATTGGCTGAATTTTCAAATTTTTATCATTAAGTTTAAATAACAATTTAATAAACTTATAACTGTTTTTTTAAAAAAATTTTTTAAAAAATATTAGGGTCTTTTAAATTTAGATTTTGTTAAAAGTCAAAAAAAACTATTCAAATTCTATCACTGTCCCGCACATACTACATATATTTTCCCCCTTTTTAACTTCTGCTCCACAAAAACGACAATAGAGTATTTGTTCACTATATATTATGGGCGTTTCTGGGAGTATTGTTGTTTGAGACACACTCTGAGCGCGTTTCCAATTAGGTGGATAACTAAGAATTCTTGTGGTTTTAAGAGTCTTTTGGTTACATATATCGCAACGTCCTCTTTTTAGATTTCTACTGCAAGAATTGCAAATAACCCTCTCACAATTGGGACATAAGCGAACTTCAACCCATGGATTTTTTTTTGCAATATCTCTTCCACAAATATCACATGGTAGTGGGGGCTTCGGTTCTTTATCAACCTTAAAAAATTTCTTTATGAAAGACATTTTTAGATTTTTAATTTAATTTTTAGTCATCAGATTCTTTCAATTCTTTAAGCTCATTTTCTAGATCTTTAATTCGTTGATCCCCACCCACTGTTGGGAGTTGTATTCCTGTTTCAACCGAGATTTCAGCATCGATCTCGCCTAAAACATTCATTACCTCTTCATTCGAAACACTTGTATCAACATTAATGTTTTCAATTCCATCTGCAGTAATTTCTTCGGTAACTTGGAAGTCTTCAATTCCGATATCAATATCTTTGATTGTTTCGGTTATTTCAGGAATAGATATCTGTGATTTTAATCCTGAAACGGAACCAGCTATTGCTTTCATAATTCCAGCAACATCTTTAATTGCGGAGGCTTGTTCTAACTTAAATTGCAATCCTTCAAGATTTAATTTAAAGGTTGAAATTCCTTTTGACCATTTTTTAAATTGTAAATAACCTCGGGCATGAACTTCAGCACCTTTCATATCCCCTTCTTTTCGCAATTTTACAGCTTTAGTTCTTGCCTGTTTTGCTTTCGCTTCAAGTTTTTTTGCTTGTCTTTCTAAGCGCTTGTTAAAGATTTTAAGTTTAACGGTAACGGATCTAATATCCCGATCTTTTGATCTACCACCACTTAACCAACCACTTACGTCTTTTAGAAAACCCAAAATGATTCTACTCAATTATTTTAAAATTAATCTTCTTAAAATTACTTAAGAATTAAATATTTATTTTAATATATATCTTAAAAAATATTTAAGATATTTCAATCTATTTTTATTAGTAGAGATATCTTAAAAAATATATTCTGTTGAGAGTAAAAATTAAATGAGTTCTTTAGATTCTAAGTTGTTTTCTTTTGCAATGAAAGAAGCAAAAGAAGCAGTTGAGTATGATAAAAAGGCTGAATATCAAAAAGCCATTAATAAATATAGTAGAGCAGCTGAAATATTAATTCAATTTGCAAAATACAATAAAAATCCAAGTTTGCAAAAACTATGCCAAGAAAAAATTCACGAATATGTCTCCCGTGCTAAAACATTAAAAAGAAGTTTGAAACCTTATATAAAAGGAAGGATTTCAACTCGTAAGAGAGTAACTAAAAAGGGAATAGATTCAGAAGAAATCGAAGAAGAGGAGATTTTAACCAAAGAGCAACAAGAACTTAGAGAAACCATATCAGGAACAATTATTACGGAAGTTCCGAATATCCGATGGGAAGATATTGCTGGTTTAACAGATTGTAAACAATCACTTAGAGAAGCAATAGTCTTGCCAATAATGAGACCAGAATTATTTACCGGTGCTAGAAAGCCATGGTCTGGTATTCTTTTATATGGTCCTCCTGGTTGTGGAAAAACTCTGCTCGCTCAAGCGGCAGCAACAGAATGTGAAGCAACTTTTTTTAGTGCATCAGCTGCTGAATTATTATCAAAATGGCTTGGGGAAAGTGAGAAATTAATTAGTTCATTATTTAAATTAGCAAGACTTGAAGCACCAAGTATCATATTTTTTGATGAAATTGATTCGATCACGACTTCGAGGGGATATGGTTCGGAAAGTGGTGGAGAGAGAAGAATTAAAACTCAATTATTAGGTGAAATTCAAGGACTTAAATCAAGGACTGAAAAATTACTTTTAATTTTAGGTGCAACAAATCGACCTTGGGATATTGATACAGCAATGTTGCGAAGATTTGAGAAAAAAATTTATGTCCCTATCCCAGATGAAGAAGCGAGAGAAGCAATTTTTAAAATACATACAGCTGGGGTAAATCTCTCACTTACAGATGATGATTTTAGGGAACTTGGAGAAAGAACTGCGGGATATTCCGGATCTGATATTGCTAATGTCTGTAGAGAAGTGATTATGAGACCGATAAGAGAGTTAGATATGAGTGGAAAAATAACTGCCGAAGCAGAGGAAATTATCGTTAGAGATGTAAATATAGAAGATTTTAACAAAACACTTAAAAAAATTAAACCAATTGTATCTGAAAAAGAAATAAAGAGATACCATGAGTGGTTTGAACAATTTGGTGAATGATAAATAGTAATTAGGTGCATCCTTGAACGATGGAAAGACAAAAAGCTAAAGAAGTCCCAAAAGAAGAAATTGCTGTATCAGATGAAAAAATTGAAGAACTAAGGAAAGAATTAGAAAGTCTTAAAAAAAAAAAAGAATTAAAAGTTAAAGCAGAACAACAAAAGGTTAAGGAAAAAGAAGGGCTAACAATTTCTATTGATTTAGATGATATAGAGAAAAGATTAGATGCTATAGAAGAATTTCTTGAAGAAAAAACTCAAAAATCTGAGGTTCTAATTAAAACAAAAGATTTAGATGAGATTGAGAAAGAACTTCAGTCTATCGAAAGCGAAATTGTAATTGAACCAAAGGTTATAGAAAAGGAATTAACTTCTTATGAAAAATTAATTAAAGAGCATCCATGGCTTGAAGAAACTAGATATGAATATATGTTTTCTGCTCCAGATAAAAAGAAAAATGCTAAAGATTATCAATCTTGGTTAATTGAGTGGAGCCAAGTAATTTATGATTATGCCCGAATATCGATATTGCACGTTCTCTATATTAGAAAATTAAATGCTGAGAAACCATTTTCTAAACTACGCAATAGAGATGGCGCAATCGCCGCAATAGCTCAAAAATTAGTGGATCAAAATATTGGAGTATGGTTAAATAAAAAAAAGAAAGAAGCATTAAGAATTTATTGGAAAACTTTGGATGAATGGGCAGAAGAAATGCTTGATTGGGCACGGGAAAACGGTAAATTAGAACCAATTCTAACTTTTGAGATCAGGGAGTCTGGAGAGCTTTTCGCAGAATTACCAAAAAGGGATTTGACGCGGATATTTAAAAGATTAGAAAAAGAAGGCAAAGGAGAAGTAATTAAATCTGAAGATGGAGATATTACCTTTAAAATAAATTTAAATTATTAGACTATGAAATTGAAGGAAAATACCACTTCTGTCCTCTTAAATAGGATTCGTCTTTTTTGGCAAAACCGCTAGCTTCTAAAGAATTTAATGCCCTCAAGACTCTTTCTTGGGACCATGATAATTCTGAGCATGCATCTTCTAAAGAAATAAAACCTTTTTCTGAAGCTAATGAAATTACTTTTGCCTCATCATCGGTATGTTGAATGGAGAAAAATCTAACTTCAATAACTCCATCATCAAGCTCTCGAATATTAGGAATTACTTTCCTTTTCTTTAAAAGATACATAGCTTTAATTACATCTTCAATCTCTAAATGATTTATGAGAATACCTGTATTCACAATTTCAAATACGTCAGAGATCGGCATAATACCCCCAGTTTCTTCTTTTTCCATTAAAACTCTTTGGTATGCTAACATTCCTAATTTTTCATGATCAATTTTTCTCTTTTTCCTTAAGACGTCGATTTCTTCAATTCTTTCAGTAATAATTCGCGAAGTGGGTATATCAAATTTCCTCTGAAGTTCTTTAATTTCATCTCTTAATTCTGGATCTAAAGCAAGAATTACTCCATGTTTGATTGCAATTTCTCTTATTTTGTCTTTAGCAAATTCTCTTGTTTTTGCTTCTTCTTCAAGTTCTTTTTGTTTTAACTCTATGCCCTTCCTCTTCATTGCTTCTTTTAGATCAATATCATCCTCTATTTTGCGAATCCCCATATAGTTCTACGACTTTTTTAAATACACTTACTTTTAATTTTTAATTTTATAATTATTAAATAATAATAAGATTATATTTTTTTTTCGCTTTATTAATTTGATAATGCCCAATTTTGAAGAAATTTTTCGAAAATTAAATAAAAATGAAAAAAAAATTGTAAAAGATTCTCTACATAATATCTCTGACAAGATTTGGGAATATTTTCTTGAAGAGCAATATGAAATATATATTAAAATTTCAGAATCAAAAAAAAATAAAACCTCTCTTGAATTGTTTTTAGTTCCCCAACAATTAGAGCCAGAAGTAAATAAAATTAAAAACCTTACAACAATAGATTTTACAGGAATTCCATTGGGGTTTATTAAAAATAAGCGATTGTTTTTAAGTTTAGAAACGGCAGAATTGCTTTTCAATTTACATAAAATAGATCCTAGGATTATTTTAATCCTTAATGAAAATGGTGAAAAATCTGTATTATATGGAAATCCAATAAAAAAAAGCATGATTTTAGAGATTTCTTCTGAAGTTCAGGCAAATCGGATAGTATTTTTAATTAATAAAAATCAAGAGTTTCTCGGTCTTGGATTATTAAAAGCCAATTACGAGAAGTATAGAAAACTAAAGAATAATGATAATATTGCATTAAATTTGGTTGATAAAGGTTCTTATTTAAGAAGAGATCAATGATTACAAGGAGATTTAGGAAGTAGATAAAAGCATAAATTATTCAATAAATTTAATTTTTATTATTTCTTTAAGAGTTATGAGAAAAAAAAGAGTAAAATAATAAATAAAGATAATATACATAGAAGGAGCTATGAAACATAAGTTAAAATTATATCTAGATACATCAGTTATCTCAGCATTATTTGATGAGAGAAATCCTGAAAGAAAATCTCTTACAGAGTCTTTTTTCAAAGAAATTAAAAATTATGAGGTATATGTCTCTGAAATTACTATTGCTGAGATTCAAAAAACGCTTGATCAAGAGATTAAAGAAAAAATGAATGAAGAAATGACAAAGTTTTTAGTTCTTACTATATCAGATGAAATAGAAGAATTAGCAAAAGAGATTATCCAAAAAGGGGCAATTAATGAATCGTATTCGGAGGATGCTTATCATATTGCTATAGCTATAATAAATGGGATGGATTTTCTTTTAAGTTGGAATTTTAGGCATATAGTAAGAAAAAAAACAAAAGATATTGTGAGAATGATTAATACTTTAAAAAATTTAAGACAAATCGAAATTATAACTCCAGCAGAATTATTGTAGTAGGTGTATGAAAATTTTAAGAGAAGAAGATATTGAAAGAATAAAAAGTGAGGTTGAGCTAGAATTTCCAAACGATTTCGCATTACAACAAATCCATATTGCCAGGAAAATTATTACTAAAGAAGCGGAGATGAAGGGATTAAGTTACCTTGATTATATCAAGTTATTAACTAAAGACACAAAAGCTATTCAATGAAGATACTTTGAAATTACTGGTCAGCCAACACACGAGAAAATAAAACAATTAGGATTGGAAAAATATACTTAAGAGCAAAATTTTCTTTATTATATTCTTTATTTTAATTTAAATTCGTTCTAATAAACAGTAAAAAAATCCCTCAGAATTGTGTATGTGAGGATATATTCTTTGAGAATGCCTTAAATCAGGATGAAAAATATTTTTTTCAAATTTTTCTAAACCAGGTATCCCAATTTGGTCTTTTATCTTTAAAATTCTTACTCCAACATATTGATTTAGAACAGAATCTATAACCATTTCATTTTCTTCGGGGGCAATTGAACAAGTGCTATATACCAGACGGCCTCCCTTCTTAAGGGAATCCAAACCAGAAATTAATAATCTATATTGAATTTTACTTAACTTCATAATATCTTCTAATGTTCGACTTGTCTTTCTTTTAGGGTCTCGTCTAATTAAACCTTCACCAGTGCATGGAGCATCCAACAAAATCTTATCAGCCTTGATGTCCATTTTTGGTAAATCTATAGCATCTTGATTAATAACAATAGAGTTATATACTCCCAATCTTGATAGATTAATATTCAATGCAGGAATCCGATTAACATTTTTATCTATTAAGATTAATTTTCCTTTATTTTCCATCAATTGAGCAATTTGAGTAGATTTACTACCCGGAGCAGCACACATATCAATAACTGTTTCTCCCGGTTTAGGGTCTAATACATGGCAAGGAACCATTGAAGAAAAACTTTGTAAATAGTAATAACCCTGCAAAAATTCATGCAGTGAGCCTAAATTCATTGGACTTTTAATTACTTTAAATCCATAGGGTATCCAAGAGAGGCCTTCTAAAACAAATCCTTTTTTTTGAAGCCTATTGAGTAAATCATCAATCTTTATTTTCAAAGTATTAATTCTTATCGTTGGAATAAGAGGCTTCTCATTAGCTTCAAGTAATTTTAAAGTTTCTTCTTTACCCAAAAATTTTATGTACCGTTCAATCATATAGGGTAAATAACCATATTTCTTTGCAATTGAAATGATCACGATTTAATCAAATCTAATCCTTATTAATCAATAAAAATGAGAGGTAAAAAAAGAATATTTCAATTTTTTTTAGCATAAATTCTTTTTGATTTTATTACGCGCACCAGGTAAATATTTTTTTATCTTTTTAATCCATCCTAAGGGGATTTTTGTATTTTCGAAAATTGTTTTATTATCTGCTTCTTCGAGTTGATCGAAATAAAAATAGCCATTTTTGATAAATTGAGCTAATCTCTTAGTACCCAGATACTTTATACAATCTTTATATTTCCTTAAACTTATCGTATGAATCAATTTTTCCGCCTGAGCCGGGAAATGAGAAATATACCATTTAAGATTTTTATCAGTAATTACAATATAATCTTTTCCCAGTTGTTCGCCAGTATATATATTAAAACCCAATCGTGCCAAGTTTTCTCTAATTGTGGGAATATTTACATTCAATTTTTTTCTCAATTGAGTTATAGCATATTTTTTTTCAATTGATGAAAGCTCATTAATGAATTTAAATATAAATTTTGTTTCAGGAGAACTTTCAATATTATTTTGAAAAAATTGAATTTCATTATTAGAGTTTAAATAATACTCCTCTAATTCTCGATATTCTTCAAATTCATTCTCAAGATTTTGAAGTATACTTTTAATTTGACTCCTTTTTAAAACTCTAGATTCTTCTAATTCCTCAAACTCACTATCGATTTTTTGAAATATAGTTGCTATTTATTGCTGAATATCTTCAATTCCGTTATTGATATTTTCTATACAATCATGAACTTCTTTTTTAGAGATAGAGTAAAGACCATCTTTTTCTTTATTTTTAATTTTAAAAATAAATGAGAAATGTTTAGAGAAAAAATCTCTACCCAAAACCAGTTGAGATATATTTTCATTTTCATTCTTTTTTAATTCAATATCTAATCCAATTTCAGAAGATTCGTATTGTTTAATCCTTTGGTTAAATACATCTATGTTATTTACACTAAAAGTTCCTAAGATTAAATTAAATTCACCTTGATTGAGATCGATAATAATATGATCTTCTACTAAAGGAAGATTATTACTCCTTTCGATTAGAATGTTATATATCTTTCTTAATAAAATCATAAGGGGTAGAGTTTTGAAGCCATCGATTTTGATCTTGTCATTATAAATACCATTCCATAACTCTTTATTTAAACTGAATTCAAAATTTATTCCTTCTAATTTTTCTATATTTTTTTGAAGTTCAAGTGAAACATTTTGAAATTTTTTTAAGTTATCACCTAATTCTTGTATCCGTGCTCCCAAATTATGATTTAACAAATCCTTATCTACAAGAAATCTCTCTACTTCTTTAAATTCCATAAAAAAATACTCTAAATATTCAGTTTCCATAAAAATCAAATAAGTTTTTTCTACTTTTTTTACATATTATTCACAATCAGAAATTTTTATGAATATAATATGTGAATATTTTATATTTGAACAAAATACAAATAGTAATTTGATATTAAATTTAATTGCGTTAATGAGTATAAATTAAAATTTGATAATCATTTTAAATAGAATAGAATTTGGGCAATATATCAATGTTTGAAGTGGAAGTAAAAGTATTATTGGAAAATACAGATGAAATCAAAGAGAAATTAATTTCAATGGGTGGAAAATATATTCATTCATTTGAACATGAAGATACTTATTTTAATATGCCTAAAAAACTTAGAAACTTTTATAGAACTGATGAGGCATTAAGAATAAGAAAATCTATTGAATATAATGCAAATAATATTGAAGAAAAAAGAATTTTTGAATTTTTAACATATAAGGGACCAAAAGTTGATGATTTAACAAAAACGAGGAAAGAAATAGATTTTAGAGTGGAAGATGGAGAAAAATTAAAGGAGATTTTAAAAATCTTAGGCTTTAGAGAAGTATATACTATAAAAAAAGAAAGAGAACTTTTCGAAATTGAATACTATTCAGAAAAATTTGAGATATTATTTGACTTTTTACCTGTATTAAATCAAAATTTTATCGAAATAGAATGCCAAACTGAAAAAGAAAATGAAATATCTCTAAAGAAGGATAAAATTTTCAAATTTTTAAAAAATTTTGATATAAGTAAGGACCAGTCAATTAGGAAATCATATTTGGAACTAGTTCTTGAAAAATTATTTAAATAAATCCAACTGTTTTTAATAAACCATATAGACGTAAATAACATTATAATAGTTCTTCTTTTAGTTTTGATTGAATAAATCTACAATTTTCTTTTTCTCAAGAGCCATTTCTTTAGATTTTTTTAAATACAATTTTTCATTTAACTTCAGAATCTTTTCTTGCAGATGTTTTAAAACTCCATTTACACCCGTTCCATGGTCTATTTGATAAGCAATTGTACGATAAATTCCAATTGCCCCGATTGCATCTAATTTATCTGCATCACTCAGAATTTTAGCTTCAATTGTCTGAGGTTCAATTTTATTTGAGAATGAATGTGCTCTGATGCAATGTATGATTCTTGAAATAATAAGAGAATTTAAATTTATATATTGTCGCAAATATTTTTCTGCAATTTGAGCTGAAATTTCAGCATGATTTACATCCTTTTTAAGGTTTAAAAACAAATTATTATCATAATTAACACCTTTCGATAAACGACCAATATCATGAAGCAAAGTAGAAATTTTTACAATAAATGAATTACAATTCTCCGATTTTGATAAAACTTCAGTGATTTTTAGGACTCGCATCACATGGGGAAATCCATGAGTATCATCATCGGAATAATACTTTTTTACAAAATCCAATGTTCTTTGAAAAATTTGAGGTTGATCCATTTAAAAGATATACAAAATTTTAAGAATATAATCAATAATTTTAATAAATTAATTTAATTTATTATTCTCAAGTTAATTTCTCTTATTACTAAATTATTAATAAGTTAAGAATAATATGTGCTTAGCAATTCCCGGTAAAATTTTAGAGGTTAATGGTGATAAAGCCAACGTGGATTTTAATGGCGTTAAACGTGATGTCATCATAGCCTTAGTAAAAGATGCAAAAGTTGGAAAATATGTTTTAGTTCATGCAGGTTATGCTATTGAATTATTAAATGAAGAAGAAGCTCAAGAAACTCTCAAACTCTGGAAAAATATTGTTGAAGAAGAGGGTTTAGATGAATCCCTCTTTTTATAAATGTTTTACTTAGTTAAATTATTCTTTTTGTATATATCCTGCTGGATTTAATAAACTATTGAAAAAAATTAGTAGTTTTACTCAATTTGAGATTGTTTAATTGATTCATGGTGGCATACGCGAATAGAAGTAGTTTTTCCCTTTAATTCTAAATTATCATTTACAGATACCCAACTTGAGAGTATAACAAAATTATTACCGGACCCTTCAATTTTTGTTTTTTCTCCAATTGAACAATAATCTGCAATAATTGCATTATTCATTTTAACTCCCTTAGAAATATAACAATGATTAAACAAAATTGAATTTGAAATTTCGCAATTGTCACAAATCTTCGAATATTTTCCAACTATTACATTAGGACCTAGCCTTGAATTGTTTTCGATAATGACATTTTTATCGAGAGCAACGGGGGGGATTATTTCTACATTTTCACCTATTTTACAACCTTCACTTATTAGTTTTTTCTGATCTTTACCTTTTTCTTGAAAAATATTTTCTAAAATCATAAAATTTCCAAAAAAATAATCTTCAGGTAAGCCAATATCTTTCCATATACCCGAAATCTCATACGCATATAAATTATCTTCTTTCGCCAAAACTGGAAAAACCTCCCTTTCAATAGAAACAGGACGATCGGATTCAATATAGGATAATACTTCATTTTCAAGAACATAAATACCAGCATTTATTGGCATCGGTTTAATTTCAGAAATAGTATCATCTATGGTTTGTTTTTCTAAAAATCTCATAATACGAGAGTTATTATCAATAACTAGTGTTCCATAGCGCCGTGGATCCTCAACTGTATAACTACTAATAGTGCCTAATCCGCGGTAATTCTTGTGAGCCTTTAGCATTTGGGAAAAATCAAAATAACTTATAACATCACCGTTTAACATGAAGAAATTATCAGTTCCAATTAGATTTTCAGCCAATTTTACTGCACCCGCCGTTCCCATAGGTTCCTTCTCTTCTGTATAATAAATAGATATTCCCCATTTAGAACCATCACCAAAATAATTTTTGAGCTGGTCTGACATGACACTCACAGCTAAAATTATTTCTTTTATCCCAGCTTTGATTAACTGTTTGATAGTATTTTCCATTAAGGGTACATTGACGATAGGAATTAGGGTTTTTGGGATTGTGCAAGTTAGTGGCCTTAACCTTGTACCCCACCCACCACTTAAAATAACTGCTTTTGTCAATCGTTTAACCTTCCTTTGTTATTTTTGTTGTATATTTAAATTTCCCAGGATCTAACCCTTTTATTATGGCTAATTTATAAAAAATTAATTGCAATATCACAATCTCCATTATTTGGGCTATGTAAGGGTTTGTTACTTGATGTTTAAATATATATAATCTTTTATTTTCATTCCTTAAAAAATTTTGATTAGTAATATGAAAAATTTTACCTACACTCCATTTTTTTAATAAGTTCTTTATTAATTGAGAATTTAGTTCAAAATCCCTTAAATTCGATGATAGAATTACTATTTTAAAATCTTCATCAAGCATCTCAATACATCCATGTCGAAATAAGCCAACAGATAATGCCTCTGACTTTTCTTTAACAATTTCTTTAAAATTGAGTGCGGCTTGTTTTGCGGTTGCAATTGAGGGACCTCTTGCAATAAATTCTAAGAATTTTACATCTTTATCTAGAAATGAAATTATTTTATCAATCTCATTACTTGTTTCATAAAAAATTTTATGAAAAAGTTGTATTTCTTCAAATAAAGACTCGATTTCATAAATTTCTGATTTTATTGAATGCTTGCCATTAAAAAGATAATTCAGACATAAATATACGGCTAAGATTGAGCATGTATATGTTTTAGACGTCGGACCATTTTCATAACCCGCTTTCATTAAAAAGCAAATATCACTAAATTTAAATAAGGAACTTTCAGGTTGATTTGTTAAACCAACAATTAAAGGTGGCTTTTGGTAATTTCTTAATTTTTTTAATAACTTAACTAATTCCCCAGATTCCCCAGATTGAGACACACAAAAAATTAATACATTTTGAAATGATATATATAAATCTCTCTCTGTTTCCATTGGTAAAGAATTGTATAAAAACTCTGAAGTGTCTCTTAGATCGCAAATTATTCCTTTAGAATTTAAAAAGTAATAAGGGATATAACAACAAAAAAGACTCGAACCCATCCCAGTGAAGATTATATATTTTATCTCTCTTAATTGAATTTCTTTTTTTAATTTAACCAGAAGGTCGAAACCCTCAGTTTGAAAATAATTTAATGTATTTTTCAAGGCAAAGGTTTGATCCAGAATTTCCTCTAAGAAATCATTCACATTTTTATCGGATTTCAATAAATTTTTCATCCCATTATTCAAAAATAGTTGTAAGTAAAAATTATAATAATTAACAATTTATGTGAATAAACAATAAAAGCCATAATAAATATATATAACTTAATTTAGTAATTCACTTAAAACGATAAATTTTTGATTGATATGTTGTGTCCTCACGGCTTAGACAATGTTGCCTGCCCAATATGCCGAATTGGAATTAAAGTAATGCCTCCCGTTCGTTTAGAGATTGAAGATTCTCAATCAAAAATATTACAACAGATAAACCCAGCAATAAAAGAAATTATAGATAGGAGAACTAAAACATTCAATTTATTAACTGATATAAAGCCAAATTTGAGTTTTAATCCAAATTTATTTATACCAGAACCACCTTCAATTGGCAAAATCTCATTAATGAACCCTCCGATATACAAAAGATTGAAGGAACTAGATGCTGAAATCCCTAAAGAATTTAATACACTTCAAGAGATTTCGGTGAAATTACCCGATGGAAAAATTAAGAAAACTAAATTATAATCAATTAGATCATAATTAAGTAATAAAAACTAATTTAAAAGCTCCCTTCTATTAATATATATTATGGTTAAAATAGCAGCCCTTCAACCTTATCTTCCAAATAATCCAGTAGAATTCACTACTAATCCATATGATATAATTGGAAAAGAAGAAGAACAGCAATTAAAACAAAATCCAAATTCATTAATTCATCTCATTTTACCTGATGGTAAAGGTGATGAAATTTATCAAAATGCTGCAAAAGCTTATAAAAAATTTAAAGATGATAATTCTATAACTTTTGAAAAAACACCAAGTATTTTCGTTTATCGTCAAGAATCTGAACAATTTATTCAACAGGGATTTATAATTGGGCTTTCTCTTCAAGATTATGAAGATGGAAATATAGTAAAACACGAACATACTAGGGAAAAACCACTCAGAGATCGTACAAATCACATTGTCTCAACTAATGTTGCTGCAGGGCTTGTATGGTCAGTATATCGTTCAGATAATAAAATTAATCAATTATTAGAACAAATTAAACAAGAAAAACCGAAGTTTGATTTTATAAAATTTGGATATCGACACATCCTTTGGCAAGAGACAGACCCCAAGATTATCAAACAATTAACAGAACTCTTTCAAGATAAAAAAGTCTATATTGCTGATGGTCATCATCGAGCAGCAAGTGCAGCAGAGTATCGCAAAATTAAATTGAATGAATTAAAAGTATCTAATGATTATGATGCTCCATGGCAGTATTTGTTGTCTTATGTAGCGTCTGACGATCAAATTCGAATATTACCCTATAATCGGGTAATTAAACGATTGCAGATGGAGGAAAAAGAATTTTTAGATAAATTAGAAAAAATCTATAAGATAACCCCTATGAAACAAGCATTTAATCCCGAAAATAAAAATCAAATTGCCTTATGTATTAATGGTAAATGGTTTAAACTAACAGTTATAGATAAATCATTTAAATCAAAGGGTGATAGCTTGGATGTAGCAATTCTTCAAGATAAGGTTTTAGAACCAATTTTAGGTATTTCCGATCCTCGTTCTGATGAAAATATCTTATTTGTAGGTGGCATCCAAGATCCAATAAGGATGGAGAAATATGTAGTCGATGAAGGAAATGATTTGTTTATCAACCTTTTTCCTGTTGATATACGAGATCTTGAATCTATTGGTGATATTGGTGGAGTTATGCCTCCAAAATCAACATGGTTTGACCCAAAAGTTCTTTCTGGCTTAGTTCTTCACGATTTAACTATAGAGTGGTAATAATTTTTATGACTTCTTTAAAAAATCTGATATTTTTTCAGCGATCATAACAGCTGCTTGAACTTGTGTTTCTTTTGTTTGGCTTCCAATGTGAGGCGTTAGGATTAAATTACCTTCAAATTCCCATAATTCCTTTTCTTTAAGTGGTTCTTCTTTATACACATCAAGGGCAGCACCTCCGATTTCCTTATTTTTCAAAGCTTTCAATAACGCCATGTCATCAATTAATTTTCCTCTAGCAGTATTGATGATTATTGAATTTTCCTTCATTAATTTTAATCTACTCTCATTGATGATATTTTCAGTTTTAGGTGTTGCAGGCAGATGTAAAGAGATAATTTGAGCATCTTGTAGTAATTCATCTACAGATGAATAAATACTACACCCTATTTGTTTAGCTTCTTCTATTGCTTTTGGACCTTTACTAAATCGGGAATACACACCAACGCTCATCCCTAATGCTAATGCTCTTTTAGCCAATTCTTTAGCAATATTTCCAAACCCTACTAAGCCTAATTTTTTCCCTTTTAATGTATAACCTAAGTATTGACTTTTATTCCATTCTCCAATATGCATAGTTCGATCTGCATTTGAAATATGTCTTGTTAGAGTAAACATTAATCCTAGCGCTAATTCTGCTACAGAAACGGAAGGTGCCTCTGGCGTATTTAAAACTTCTATATTTAATTCTGCAGCTTTTTTCCTATCTACATTATCCAGTCCTACACCTGCTCTTCCAATCACTTTTAAATTGTTTGCATTTTCTAAGACTTCTGCAGTTAATTTAGTTCTTGAACGAACTACGATTCCATCATATTCTCCAATTTCTTTTTTCAACTCATCATTTGTTATCGTAAAATTCTTTACAACATCAAAGCCATTATCTTGAAATATTTTAATTCCTTCTTCTTGGAGCTTATCACTAATTAGTATTTTCATTAATATCAATTTTACATAATTTTATTTAATTGGATAATACTTTTAGTAAATTAAGGTTTAAAGAATTTTTTGTTGGTCTTCAAAAAAAAAGAATTGAAAATGACTAAAAAATTATATTGGAAATACCCTTATAAAACAAGTTTTAAAGCAGAGATTATTGAACTTAAAGAAAAGGGATTAATTCTTGACAAGACATTATTTTATCCCCAAGGTGGTGGGCAAGTTTGTGATAAGGGTGTAATTAAGAAAGATAATGAGGAATTTAACGTTAAATTTGTATCCAAAGAGGGACAAAATATATTACATCATTTATCTGGCAGATTTCAGGATTATTTAAAACAAAAAGATATAATTGATGGAAAGATTGATTGGGAATATAGATATGGAGTAATGCGTGCTCATTCTTCTCAACATGTTTTATCTGCTTTAATTAAGAATGAATTTGATATTGATACATCACATGCGAATATTTTTTTTGAAGATGTTTCTCTTCAAATTGCTCAGAGAATTACCCATGATCAATTCAAACATATTTTATTGGAATTTAATAAAATCTGTACTATAGAAAATCATCATTTTTATAGTAAATTTATTCCTCTAAAAGAAATTAAAAATCAAAGAGAAATAATCAGAGGGAAAATCCCAGATGAAGACGTCTTAAGAATTATTGAAGTGGAAAATTGTGATTTAATTTGCTGTGGGGGAACACATGTACAGAATTCGACAGAAATAGGACCAATTTATGTGTATGAATTTAGGAAAGGGAGAGTTATTAAATTTATGGTTGGAAATAAAGCGATAAATGAATATTCTAAACAGAATGTTGATTTAATTCGCATAGTGAGTTCATTAAACATTCCAATTACCAAATTACCAAACAAAATTGAAAAGCAAATTGATTTAATTTCAAATCTTCAAGAAAAAAACAAAATTTTAGCATTAAAAACATTAGAATTGATTGCTAGAAATCCTAACATGACTCTAAATCAGATTAATGTGGGAGTAATAGAAACAGAAATGGATTATAAGATAATTTCTAAAAATTTTAGGAATTTTCCACCAAATTATTTGCTAATCATAAAAGATAAGGGAAACAAATTTATGGTTCTTTCGAATAGCCAAAATGCAAAAGCGGATGATGTGGTACAATATTTATTAAAAAGGTTTGGAGGAAAAGGAGGAGGTAATCCTAGTTCTGCTCAAGTAATTTTACAGAACAATCCAAAGGATATTATTTCTGAAATAAAATTACTTTTAGCATAGAAACTTTTATTTTTTTTATAAATCTTAAGAAACTCTCAAATTTTTTTTTAGATAAATGATTTAATCTTTTAAAATTCCCATTGCTTTATCAATTGTTAAATTCTTTAACTCTTTTGCTTTTTATAATGTTCTCCACAAAACCATTCAGCATAAGGTGGATGTCCAACCATTCCTTTTTTTTCCATCATATTCTGCCATTCTTTATCAGATCGACGTTTTTTAAAATATATTAACCCTCCGTCATCTGGATAATCTAATCTTTTATGACAAATACAGCAAATTGGAGGTTTCATAATAAAATTTCCCGAATTTTTGTTTTTTATTACTTCTTTTTTTAAAAGTTAATACTACAGTTAAAAATATTTATTTTTTGTATTATTTTTATATTGTTAAGGATACCAAAAATTAACTATGTTATTATTATCAATTTCAAAAATGGATTATAATGATTAGTCTAGAAGATTTAATAGATATTATATTAACCGAAGTGGACGGCAAAAATGCTTGGGAATGGGTTGCACGTATTTCTCAATATCATAGAATTCAAGGTTCTGAAGAATATCATAAAATAGCAACAATTATCAAAGATGAACTCTCCAGAATAGGTTTACAAGATATAGAATTGTATAAAGCTCCGGCAGATGGCAAAACAAAAACTTGGGAGTGGATTCCGGCTTATCAATGGGAAATCAAGTTGGGGGAACTTTGGATTGTAGACCCTACAAAAGAAAAATTATGTGATTACAGTAAAATTCCTATGTCTGTAATAACACATTCAAAATCTTGTGATATAACCGCTGAGATAGTAGATGTAGGATCTGGTTCTTCAAAAGAAGATTATGAAAAAAAGGATGTAAGAGGAAAAATTGTTCTTATGTCAAGTTTAACATATTCTCATCATGAAATTATTGAAAATTCAGGAGCAATAGGTGTAATTTATTATCCTGATTTAAAGAGAACTGGAGATAATTATGATATTCACATATATAATAGTTTTTTTACGACTTATGAAAGAATGGATAAATCAGTATTTGGTTTTAGCATTAGCTATAAACAGGCAGTGCATTTAAAAGAATTGATGGAAAAAGGCCCAGTAAAAGTTCATGCTAAAATAGATGCTAAGTTTTCAGAAGGAAATCTAGAAGTAATATCTGTGCCAATTTATGGTACTGAGCACCCTGAAGAGGAGATTATTGTCATCGCACACCTTTGTCATCCATCTCCTAGTGCAAATGATAATGCAAGTGGTTCAGCAGGAATTTTAGAACTTGCACGTACTCTTTCTTATTTAATTTCTAAAAAATTGATTGAACCACCAAAACGAACCATAAGATTTGTTTGGGTGCCCGAATATAATGGAACTATTCCTTGGGTTAAGAAATATGAAGATAGAGTAAAAAAAGGGGTCGCTTGTATCAATCTTGATATGATTGGAGAACATCGATTAAAAATTGGATTTCCATTATTGATATTTTCAGCACCTTTTTCGACACCATCAATTTTAAACGATATAATCAAATATTTCGTTAAAAAAATTGCTGACCATCCTAAAGGCATTGCAGTTAATGGTACTAAAGCACCATTAAGTTATAGAATGAAAGCTTTTGATGGAGGTAGCGACCATACTGTTTTTGCTGATTCTTATTTTGGAATCCCTGCATTAATGTTAAACCATGATGATCCTTATTATCATTCATCAATGGATACTATTGAATATTGCGATTCTTCAGAGCTTCAGAGGGTGATTGGAATTGCAGCATGTACTTCATATATATTAGCATCTTTCGATGAAAAATGGTTAAATGTGATTTGGCCATTAATTCATAAAGGTATTTATGAACGGTTAAGTAATTCAATAAGTTTAGTTGATATTCTATTAATTGAGTTGAAATTAAGAAACGAAAAAATGGAGATTCAGCAGATAAATGAGAAAATTGCATTAGCTTTTGATTTAATCAACACATCTCAAATTTATGAGTTCGATTTAATAAATTCAATAACAAAACTTGAAAAAAATTTAAATAAAAATATTTTTATTAAGTCTGCTTTAAGTGAAATTGATTTGTGGTCAAGCGACCAGAATATCAGATTGAAAGAAAGATTAAAAGTTTGTATTAAGAATATACAAAATTTAGATACTATTGATATCTATTCAAATCGATACCAACGTAAATATAAAGGTCCTATTGAGATGGATATATTGATTGAAATTTCAAAATTATCTTTATTTAAAGAATTCACTGAAAAATTATCATATAAGTTTTTTGGGCCAATTTCCGAAATTATTAACCTATTAGATAAAGGAAAAAGCATATTGAGAATTAGTAGCTTCCTTTCACTTCAATATGAAAGAATAATTTTTCCAAGTACAATTCAAGAATTAGTGAACTTATTAGAAGATAAACAAATTATAAATAGATCTACGATTTAAAAGAAAGAAATTAAGAAAGAAAATTAAATAAAAAATTAACAGATTTCCGATTAGGAATGAATTTTTATAAAAAAAATGAGATATTTAAATAAATTAAAGTATTTCTTTTTATTTTAATTCTGAGACAATTTCTGCCAAAACATTTAACATTTCTTCAAGATCTTTTAAAATTATTTCGCCCATATGTCCAATTCTGAAAGTTTTATTCTTTAAGGAGCCATAACCATTTACAATTCGATAACCTTTCTCCAATAACATAGAGACCATTTTTCCAATATCAATGTTTAAT
>JAHLWH010000076.1 GCA_019058015.1 Promethearchaeota archaeon
ATGAAATTGAAGATTTTTGATTTATTAAATTAATTTATTTAATCAAAAAAATAAAAAAAAGTATAATTTAAATTTAAGTTTATTAGGATTATTATTCTATTTGAGCTCCACATTCATCACAGTATCTCGTTCCAGAACGTAGCATTTTCTTACATTTTGGGCATTCTTTATAGAATTGGTAGCCACATTTTTTACAAAATTTTGCATCTCTACTAATATTGCCCCCACATTGAGGACACTTCTTTCCTTCAAGTATAAAAAATCGTAATATTGCACCTACGAAGCCAATCCAAGAGAATGCAATTATCATATAGATCCACCATTGCCATCCCAATAAAAACTCAGCCAATAATCCAAATATTAATGTTACAGTTATTGCTCCAAGAGCAGAACTTGCTAGCGAATACGAATAATTTCTCATTTTTTACACCATAAATTTTTATTCTTGCATTTTATTCTATTAAAAAAATAATAATATTGAATTTTTTATAAAAAAAGAAAAAAATATATTTTTTATTATTTTAACGCTGTTCCACAAAAAGAACAATGTTTTGCGCCAGGATTTTCAACTTTTTCACCACATCCAGGGCAAAAATTAATTATTGCTCCTTTTACTTCTTCAGATGGAATAGGTGGTTCAACTTTTTCAGGTTGCTTAAGCTCAGTTCCACATTCTTCACAAAATTTTGCTCCAATTGTAACTGGTTTCTGGCATTTAGGACACATATTGAGAAATTTATGACCGCAAACTTTACAAAATTTATCGAATTTATTTGCTGGTGAACCACAGCTTGGACAGTTAATTCTTTCTACCGTGTAAAATCTAAGAACATTAGAGATTGCTCCAATCCAAATAAAGCCAATGATCATATAGATCCACCATGTACCCCAACCAAACAAGAATGCAGCTAATACAATAAATACAAGAGTTGCAGTAAATGCGCCAATTACACTATTTCGCACACCAATTATTCCACGTTCATCATCTTTCATTCTTTATTTCAATCCTCTAATTTATTTTTAATTATTTTATATTTAGTTTTTATATTATTAAGATTTGTTTTACAATTTGGACATAAAATTGCATTTTTATCCATAATAGTAGCACTACATACAGGGCATAATTTTATTTTATCTCCAAATATGTCACTTTTATTTGAATTTAATAACTTTTTTATCTTTTTATTTCTTTTTCTTTTCATTTATAAATATCACCATTCAGAATTCAATAAATAAATCCTTTAAATTAACAAAGAAAAGAAATATATTAAAAAGATCTTTAGACCGATTTTTGAGAGAAAAATAGTTTTTCACTAGAGGAAAATAAATATCGAAGTTTTTGAATTAACATGAACAAAAGAGAAGTAAATTAAATAAGAAGGATAAATAAATCTAATTTAAATTGGATGATTTTAAAAAAAGAGTCACTTCTTCCTGTATCTACGGTTTGCCCCAATAGAACCCGTTTGACCACCATATTCTCCTTTTATTATTCTTTTTTTATAGATTTCTCGATATCTGACTCGGGGGATTTTTTTTGGGCGGGCGTTGACACCACGTCTTTGAACTTTAGGTGTTTGAGTTTTAACTTTACCTGCTTTCGTTAAAGAACCATGAGAACCGGGCATATTCTTTTCTTTCCTTATTTATTTTCGGTTATTATGTATTATTTTTATAATACTTAACTCTTTAAAATCATTAAGCGATTAAAAATTTTTGGTTTTAAATTGGAACACCAATAATGTTTAATTGATTTTTAACATTAAGTGCTTGATTCGAAAAATAATTTGACATATTATCATCTTTTAATAGAAATTTATGGAAATCGGCCATCATTTGATAGTATTTATGCATCATTTTCAAGTTAAAAATAGTGTCAGAAGTCAATAATTTTTTCATATTATCAAGAACAAGATAAGCATTTTTTGTATCTTTCCGAAAATAGATAAAAATCTTTGCTAATAATTTATTGATCTTTAAAATTTGCTTTTTGTGCTGTTTAATGGCGTTTTCATCTAAACTCCGTAAATTTAAAGCCTGTTTTAATAACTTTATTGCATAAGCCATTTTTTCTGTTTTTTTATTGTATTTTGCTCTTTCATAAAAATATTTTAATTGAATCTTAAGAGAACCTTTAGCAAAATTTAATGCTTTATTAAATCGAAGTTTAGCTTCACTTAGATTTTCTTCTTTTAAATTGATTTTTGCAAGGCTCAAATATGTATCAGCGAGAATTTCTTGATCATTTATATCAGTTACATTTGATTCAAGAAAGTTCACGATTATCTGAAAATGAGTTTTCGCCTTATTTAATTGGTTAAATAATAAATAAGTTTTTCCTATTTTTTTGTGCAATTTAATAATAAGAGCCAATGGGACATTTCCACTTTTGCATAGATCTAATCCGTTTTCTAGATATTCCAATGATTTTTTTGGTTGATTTAGGATTTTGGCAATTCTACTTAAATGTAGTAATATTAAAATTACAATTTTTCTTTGTTTAAATTTATTAAAAATTTTCATGCTTTCAACAAACAAATTAATTGCTTCCGAAAACTTATAGGTGCTATATTGTTCTAAAGCTCGTTGATATAATTCAATTGAATCAATTTCCTCAAAGTTGGATGGTGGAATGCCTAATAATTTATATTCTACTGGATACAATTCTTTTGCGATTTTACTTTCATAATTAAGAGGAATAAAAGAAAAATTTATGTCTTTTTCAGAATTTAGAGCAATTTGCTTAAAATTACCTGGTAAAAAATTCAATTTATTAATTTCTTCGCCTTCTATCAATCCAATAATTGAATTTAAAATCATACGAGAGAATTTAATCCATGAAGTAATTAATAATTCAAGATTGAAATTCTCTTCATTAAATAATTCTAATAAAACATAAGGTGTATAACAATTCCAAGAACTCCTTATATGTATGTTTTTAATAATAATATCATTGAAATAGGTTAGAAGCCCCTTTTCCAATATAAGATATTCATTATTAGAGTCTACATTTTTAAAGAAAAGAACATTATTTACCCGAAATTTTGGAATGCCATTCTTTATATCCAATGGTAAATCATTAGTAGATTCCATACCTAATTTTTTAATTGAATTGTTAACACTGGTTGAAATTATTTTATTATAGTGTTCAAACTGTGATTGTTTATTAAAAATTGATATTCTTATTCTATTCAACCATTTCGGTTCAAGTTCGTTATTTATTGCTTCTGGCATGAGTTGATTTAAAATTTTTAATAACTCTGGCTCTTTTCCTTTAATAGGAAATTCATGTTCTAAATTGGATTCAATTCCAATTTCTCTAAGTTTTTCTATTAAATAATTTAAGTTTTCTAGTGTGGAGAAATCTGTAATTCTAATCATGAAGATAATTGAAAATTTGAAAGAGATTATTTCAAACGGTATGTTTAATCTTAGAGGTAGTTCAATAGGTTTTTTAATTGAGATTGTAATAATATTGTTATCTAAAATGGAATATCGAAAATTATTAGTTGGTTCAAGGTTATCTTTAAAACCTTTTTCCATAAATAATTTATTTAGAAAGTCCAGATCTTTTTCAGAAAAATATGTTAATGACATATTTATATCCTCAGTCGTAATAACTCTAGACTTATATATAATTGTAGAATCCCACTCACACTAATTGCTATACCAAATAAGGTTAGAACCGTTATGGATAGAGATTCCGCAGTCTGTTGAGAAATGAGTGTATTACCTAATAAGATCTGTTCAAGGGTTATAATGTCTGTACTTATTAAACCTATAACGAAAAAAACAAATAAGCCGCCAATTAATTGAAGAATTCCTATAATATAATTAACATTGTGAATTAGTTTTAATCTGCTTTCCTTAAGTTCAATAATTCGGCCATCACCAATGGCAATCATATCTCGATTAACCTTCTTAATGTAATAATAAACCATTTCTCTAAGTGGTATTACATCAAGAAGAACCGTTCCAAAAGTAAAAATACCAATATATATTAAAATTCGAAGAATTATCTCTCTAAATATTACATTAAATCCATCAATTGTAGAATTAATAATAGCAAAATTAGCAATAATCCAAATAAAAACGCCCAAAACGCAAGTGCTTAAAAATTTCAAACCAGATATTGTTAAAACTATTGAATTCCGATCAGCAATCGTAAGTACATAATAACTAATACCAATAATAAAAATGATAACACCTAACAATATTGCTGCCATTGATAATGTAAATGCAAAAATTAAACACATAGAACCAACTAAAATAGGTAGATATGGAAAGAAAGGGGCTTTAAAGGGACGATCTAATTCTTTTCTTTTATTTCTTAACATTACTGCTCCAAAGTTTATAAAAGCTAATCCAAAAAAGAAAATAAAACTAGTCATTTCTGCGGCAAATCCTAGATCCGTAAAAACGGTGATTAAGAGCGATAAAAACCCAGTAATAATCAATGCATATATTGGCATTCCAGTCTTTTTATTTACTTTTTTTAATCTCTTAGAGACATAGTTATCTCTAGCTAAAGCAAATAAAATACTTACTGCAGAACCTAACGCAGCATTCATAGCAATTAAAGTTGAAATAATTGCTGCAATCCCCATAAGAATGAATCCAAAGGGACCCAATATTTTATTGAGAATATCTGCTAACAGAACAACGGATTGACTAATATCTTCTATATCATTTCCTATATTTACCAATACAACAAAAGTAATTAATAAATAAAGTAAGAGAGTGATAACAATAGCAATGATATTAACCCTCGGAATGTTTTTAGAAGGATTTTTCAAATCTGAACTTAATATGCTAAATTGGCGACAATAGAAGCAAAACAGATAAATAAAAATGAAAATGTAAATATTACTCCAAAAATATTCGTTCCCGATAAAAGATAATTAATATCGAAATCAGTTGCATTAGTAATCGGTGCGATTACAATTCCAGAAATAATAAAAATTACTAAAAATAGGATAAGTAGAATTGTTAATGATATTAATGTTTTGGTTGCTCTCTGGCTTGTCTTAAATACTATGAATAATATAAAAAAAATAGATAATATGCTAATAAATATCGAGTAATCCTTTAAAATTGGAAAAAAAGTATATATAACAATAGCAAATGCTTGTGCAGAAAACGAACATGCAGCCATATTTGCTATCCAAAGGAAAAAACCAATTATAAATGCCAAAAAACCCCCTAACGCTTCTTTACTAAAGGTATATCCCCCACCTCCTGAAATTCGGAGGCTAGTTGCAAGTTCAGAGAAATTTAAAGCAGTTAAAAATATTAATACACCACCTAAAATTAAACTGATTAAAACACCAGGACCTGCCCTATCTATTGCTGGCCCCAAGAGAGTAAATATTGACCCTCCAATACCACAACCGACCCCATATAAAATTCCACCCGAAATTCCAGTTGATCTTTCAGGAACAATTATTTTTTCTTCAGAATCACTCAAAATTTATTCCATTTAATCTGTAATTCAGGTTTATATAAAATTTATGATTTTTCTAAATGGAATATACCAGAAACTATTATTAAACCTGCTCCAATTAATGATAAGAGCATGATTAATATTGGGTTTGCTTCTCCAAAATCGAAAATATTGAGCAAATATCCGAATCCAATAATTAAAAAGAATATGCCTATTCCAATTAATATTCCACCGAAAAATTTTGATGCCCTATATATTAAAGATAATATTTCCAATCTATTTATTCGGCTTTCTTTATCTCTAATTTCTTCTTCTTGACCATCTAATTGCTTTTTTAACTGTTGAAATATTTCTTTTGATTCACTTATACTTTTATCTATGGTATCTTTTGCTTTAGTTAATTTCTCATGTTCTTTTTCTGTATATTCTAACTTTTCAGTTATAGATTTTAAGAGATTTTCACGTTCATTATGCTCAGCAATAGCTATTTCAATTTCTACCTTTAATTCATTCAATCTTTTTTCATTTAAACTTATAAGGTTCTCTTTTCCTAAAATTTGTTCTTTTACAGTATCTATTGATTCATTTAATTCTATAATTTTTGTTTCTAAAGTCAATATTTTTTGTTGCCTTTCTTCTACTTGGATTACATAGTTTCTAATAATTTGATCATAAACATCTTTTCTCCTTTCTATTTCAGGAAATTGTTCATTATACTCCTGAAATTTGAGTTCAATACTACTTAATCTCTCTTCTTTTTTCTCAATTTGTTCATTCAAAAGTTTTATTTCATTTTCTTTTGCTTCAATTAAATTATTTACATTAGAAATCTCTTCTTTATTTTTATCAATAGTCGCCCTTAAACCTTCATTTTCTGTTCTCAAACTTATTAATCTATTATCTAAAGTTTTAGATTCTTCTTTTAATTGAAGAAAATTTTCTTCATTTTCTTGTATTTCTTGATTAAATTTTGCAATTTGGTTCCGTAATTCATCTTGATTTGCTAATTTTTCTTTTACTTTATCTTGGAGTACCGTTAAATCAATCTTTCTGGCTTCATAAGCATTATTAAGATCAATGATCCTTTTCTGAAGGTCATTGTATTCAGTTTCTAGTTTTTCTTTATTTCCAATTACTATTGCTAACTCTTCATTCAAGGTATTCGAACTTTCAACTTTTCGATTATATATTTCTTCCAATCCCGAAATCTTCTCTTCTAAAGCAATAAGATATTCTTCTTTATCATTTATTTTTTTAGTAACTACTTCAAATCTTTTTTCTAACTCTTTAATTTCTTCACTTTTCTCAAAAGCTATCTTCTTACCTTCTTCCTTTTCTGACTCTACGTCGGTTTTTCTCGCATTTGAGACAGTATCAATACTATTTTCGAATGTCCTCAATTTTTTATCAATAAGATCCCTACTATTTTTAGCCTTTAGTAATAGATCTTTATCAATGCGATCTACTTCTTTCTCTTTTTTTTTTTCCTTCTCTTCTTCGTTGAATTCTTCAGCCATATATTTCGCTCTAAATGATCAGTTTGATTATATATTCTTAACTTTAACGTATTAGTACTAATAATTAGATAATTATTATTATAAAATTTATATAATTATTTATAAATGGAAATCAAGTTAAAATTCGATTAAAAAATAAAATGAATTATTTTAAATAAAAACATCCCAAAATTCGACTTTTCAAAAAAAAAAATATCGAAAAATTGGAGATAAAAACATTTATCAGAACAATTCGTTTTATTTAAAACAAATTAATCTGTAAAATTTACTTAATAATTCAAATCAAGGTGCTCAATAATTGAGTCATATTGTTACTTTTAATGAAAAATTAAAAGATTTGATTGATAAAGCAAAAGGATATGATAATTTAAAGAATTATAAAAAGTCAATAAAAGCCTGGATTGAAATTTCTGAATTTTGTTTAAAATTTGCGGGGGATCCTAAGATTGATATAACATATAAAAATATGCTTGTAAAGAAAATTAGAAATATTATTAATCACGTAAAATCTTTAAAATTAAAAATGCAACAAAAAGAACAAAGAATTATAGAACTTGAGGAAAAGAAGATATCTGCATTAATAGATGATCTACCAGAAACTCCTATAGGTGAGCCTGAAGCATTAAATTCATCAGTAGATAATGGAACAATAAAGGATGATATTATAAGTTCAGATCAAAAAGTTAAATCAGTACAAGAATTAAAAAAAATTCCAAATGGATTCAAACAAATTAAACCAAGAAAATATGATTTTAAAACGATAATACCGAAAAATAAAACAAAACCTACAGTGAATTCAGAGAAAAAAAGTCCAAAAAAAGATGATAAATTAAGGAAGCCGACTCGGTCATGTCCTTTTTGTGGTGGAGAAATTGGAATTGACGAGAAAATATGTTCTCATTGTGGAACACCGTTGAGTAATGGATAATTTTTCTTTTAATCAAATTTAAAATTTTATCCTATTTTCTTATTAAACCTAATTCCTCCGGAATTGGAGTATATAATTCTTCACAGGGATGGTTTGCTAATTTAAAGAAAAAGCAATATCTTAATTTTTCCCTTATTGATTTAATTGGATTATGTTTTTCAGGTTTTCCACCAATAAAACGAAGTTCTCGGAAGCGTACTAAAAATGCTCCGGTTTTAATTAATTTATGGATTAGGAAAATTCTTCTAAAAAATAAGAGTAATTTGGAATGTAAGGGAGAAATTTGGCTTTTATGCTGAGACATAGATTCAATCGCGATTTTTACATCTTTAAATCGAATTCTGATAGATATATTTGTTTTAAATGAATAAAAGAAAAACACTCGTTTTGGTAATTCGGTTTTTTTTAGTCTTTTAAGAGCAAAATGTACAAGTCTTGCGGTATTCAGATGATCCCGATGGAAATCAATAGCGTACCAAGGATCAGGAGCAAAAATAATGTCTGGCTTCTCTTTTCTAATAATATCCGTTACAAAATTTAATGAAATTTTATTTAAAGGAAGGAATCCATCAATAAAATCCGCCCAAATTAATTTAATTAGATTGCCGGTATATTTTTTATATACGTCTGCTGCCTTCTCCATCTCATGGATTCTGATTCTTTTGATTCGTTCTCCTTTAAAATCATTTCTTTTAGTTCCATATTCATCATTTGTCATTATAACTTCTGTTACGTTATTGCCTAGTTTTAAAGCCTCTAAACACATAAAAGGCGCGCCCATTTCAATATCATCTGCATGTGGTGCGAAAAAAAATACTCTAATATTTTTACGCTTAGACATATAATTTAAAAAAATTTTAAGAAATTATTAAATCTATTATATTGAAGTTAATAAATTCTTATCTTAGTTGAATTATTTTTATGAATTTATTTTTTTAATCTTTTCTTTTTTTCCATTTGATACATCTCATATTTTTCTATGGCTCGATCTCTCCATATAGTTCGCCATCTTTTAAATCCAGATTTTACGTATTTTTCTCGTCTATAGAAATCTCTGCAAACCCAACCAAATAGAATAAAAAAACGTTTTTTACCGCTTTCAATCGTTAAATTTCTTGATTTTACTCCTAATTCTCTTAGATGATTTACATACTTACTTTCTACAGCATCTTGTAATTTCCCTTCTATTTTTGTATCTTCATAATTTTGATTGATTTCTATAAAATAACTTCGAACTTTATCAAATATATTTCCGCGACATATTTTAACTAATTCGTCCGTAGAAACATTCATTTCAACAAAAGTTTCTTTTACTATTTCTACTGCTTTTTTTAGCGGTTCCTTGTTCTTAAACGGCTCTTCAAAAAATAACTCAACTGGTATTGTTTTAAAGATTATTTGATCAGTTTTTTTTCGATAAAAACCTAAAAAAGCTGCTCCAACTAAGTCTCCGGTTCCAGAATCATCAATTTCAATCAAATTGGATTTTCAATCTCAATATGCTTCAAATTTTCTTTATTTTGATAAGATTTTAAAATTTTTAAATCTAATCTATATAATATTGGAAAAAAAAATCAATATTTCAATATAAACAAACAAATAAATTAAAGGTGATATTTTATGCCATTTGTTCAAGTAAATGTATGGAAAGGGATTTCGGAAGAAAAAATTAAAGAAATTATAGCAGGAATAACTAAAGTTTTTGTGGATATGGGCATTCCTACCCGTGCTGTAGAGGTTATCGTATATGAAATTCCAAAAACACACTGGGGTATAGCAGGAAAACCAGCTACAGAATCCCGTCCAGGTGGAAAGCCACCTCAATAATTTTAGATAATTAAATGAACGAAAATGAAAAAGATAGAGATTATAATAATTGGAAACGAAATTTTAATAGGTAAAACGCGAGATACAAATTCATCGTGGTTAGCCAGATGCATAACTAAATTTGGGCATATAGTTACTATGATTACCACAATTCCAGACGATGTAGATATAATAGCTACAACCCTTAAGGAATCTTTAAGCCGTTCGCCTGATGTTATAATTACTTCAGGAGGTTTAGGTCCTACTTGGGAGGATTTAACATTAAAAGGTATCGCAAAAGGGTTAAATAGAGAACTGAAACTTGATAAAATGGCATATGGTATGCTTAAGAGAAGGTATGATAATATTTTTAAAAAAGGCATTACAAAAGTTGGAGGAATGACAGAAACTCGTGAAAAAATGGCATATTTGCCAGAAGATTCTTATCCTTTAAGTAATCCTGTTGGAGCCGCTCCAGGAGTAGAAATTAAGGAAGGAAAATCGATAATTATTTGCTTGCCGGGAGTACCAGCTGAATTAAAGGGCATTGTTAAATTGCATGTAATTCCTATTTTAAAAAAAGATGCAGGAACATTTATGGAAAAAACCTTATTTTTTCAGGGTATAGGTGAATCAGAAGTTGCTCCTATGATTTCCGCAATTCAGAAGCAATTTCCTGAAATCTATTTAAAAAGCCACCCAAAACTTACAGAAAAATTAGATATTGAGTTATCAATTACTGCATTCAATATTGAAAATGCTGAAGAGATTATAAATCAAGTATTAAAAATAATTAAGAAGAAAATAATAGAATTGGATGGCAAAATAATTGCGTAATTTTAAGAGAATAAGAGATCTAATCGTCGTGTTATTTTTTTTAAATTTTTTAGAGAGTCTCGAAAATAGATATCTAGCTTTATTTCATGAGCATCCATTGCTTGGTTAAATTCATTATTATCTCGATCAATTCTTAAAATGTATTTAAATTTTTTAACAGAACCTGGTGGAAATTCTTCAATACTAAAAAAATTAGGATTTGGATTTTCCTTTAAGAATGATAAATATTTTGGGTGGGTAAACCGAATAATAACATCTTTTAACGTGTAATTTGTTGGATTTGTGATTTTAAAATTAAAAAAAACTTTATTTCCAAGGAGTTTAATGTTTTTAAATAATAATAGGTTATTCTCATCTGATGAATAAATCTGCTTTTTTGAAGAGTAAAGCTTATTTTCAACAATTTTTCCTTGAATTTTATTATTTCTAATTAATTCGAAAATTTTACTCTTTAGAATTTTGTTATCCATATTAAATTTAGTTGCTATAAGCTCAATTGAAATAGGATTCATAATTTCTAAAAATTTATTTAATCGCCCAATAAATAAACGATCTTGAGTTGTTCTATTAAAGTTTTTTAACTTTTTTTCTAATATACTTTTTGAATTACTCCAATTTTCTAAATAAGGTCTGAATTGACTTATCACAGGTTCTTGGTATTTAAATTGCTTATTTTCAAAGATCAAATGATTAAGTTCATAATCAACATCTTGAAAAAAAAATTTTATTCTTTCTGAAGTTAAATTTTCAATATTTATTATTTTTTCAAAATCACTACTTTTAAGGAGTGTTTGAACTTTAATATGAAGATCTTCGAACTCTGAATAAAATTCATTAATTTTCTCAATTGCTTGAGAAGTTATATTTTGAATTTGATGTTCAATAAGTTGAGAAGCTATTAAAGAATTTAGGAAAACATTTGAAAATTTACTTTTAATATTTGTTACACTAACAGGCATCTCTTGTTTAATATCTTCCTTATCTAGATTAATAACTATATCCTTAAAAGCCAATAAATTCTCATTTATATTATATAATTCTTTTTGGACGTCTAATTTAACATCAGTCCATTGGGTTATTAAATCATTAAATAAATCTTCAAACTCAAGATTTTCTAATATCATCTGCCCAATTTCAGATTCAAATTTGAACAATTTAGAACGAACTGCTGTGATTTGATTAAATTTTTCCTTTAAATCAGAGGAGTGAAATGAAGATAAATCCTTATGAGTTTTTAGTAGATTATTTATTTTTTTATCAAAATCCTTTATGAGATCAAATTCAATTGATAAGATCTTAATGCGATCTTCAATATTTCTTATTTTATCATTTAATTTTAATTTATAATTATCTTTTTTCTTCTCTAATTTCTTAAACTCATATTCTTTTATTATACTTATTTCTTCAATTAGTTGAATTTTAATATCTTCCCATTCTTCCAAGATATCAACAACAAGATGTTTAACATTAAAAGATTTAATTTCATTATCAAAATCATTTAATTGCTTAAGAAAATCTTTAAAACTCTCATTTAACTCGATTTCGGCCTTGTCAAATTGGAGGTTCCTAATATGAGAACTTATTGTTTCTCTAAACTCACTTGGATAATTAGTAAATCTTAAAAAATTATAATTAAAAAACTCAACATCCTGTTGAACTTTATCAATTTCAGTATCTAGATTTTCATAAGCATCTTTTAATTGGAGCAAATTAATTTCAATTTCTTCTTTTACTTCTACGTCTTTTTCTTTTAAAAGTTTTTTTTTTAATTCAGAACCAATTAAAACGTAAATTTTCTCGCTTTTTAAAATTAATGCAATATCCGTTAAGAGATTAACTAAATTCTTACGTTTTCTCCACAATTTTGACTCAAATTTATTGAATAATTTTAATATTTCATTTTCAATATCATTTTCATTCTCATCATATAAGTTGGTTAAAACCCTAGAGATTGTAGTTCTTATTTTTAGTAAAGGATTGTTTAATTCTTCAAAGAAGGAAGTAGATACACTTTCAATATTATCTTGTCCTAAGTAGAATAAAGTTTCTTCAACATTGTTTTTTAGTTCATTATTATCAGTATTCAACTTGGCAATTAAATTGGAAAATAATTCATCAAAATGGATTTTTGCAATCTTTATAAGTGAATTTATTGTTTTAGATTGAATAACATAACTATGATCCCCTAATAAACTAATTAATTGTGGAATTAAATCTTTAATTTCTGAGGAATATATATTACAAATTTCCCCAATAATATCAATAATAGTTTCTCTAACTCGCCAATCATTATCCTTTAATAAATTCTGAATTAATTCAAAAAACTCTTCCTTAGGTATTATAGATGAAAAACCTAAAAGTTTGAAAATCTTTCCAGCAAATTCTCTTATTTCTTCGTTTTCCTCTCTAAAATTATTTACAACACTTTTTATAAGAGCATCGGTTTTTTTGATTTTAGAAGGATTTTCGGTTAATATCTTAACTATTCTTTTTGATGTTAATAATTTTACCCTCCATTCTACATCATTCAATTTTGTTATGAAATCTGAGCCAATTTCTGATAAATCTAAATGAGTAGAATTAATCAATGTCCCTAAAATTTTAACACTTAAGCTTCTTACAAAAGAATCCTTATCCCATAATCTTTCCTTAATAGGATCAAGCAAATCTAAAAGATCATTGGGCCGATATATACTAATCTTATAAAGAATTTCTAATGTAACTAGCCTTATCCATTCATCAGAATAATTGATAAATGGTTCAATTTCTCTTATAATTTTAGAAACCACAGAAGGATTCTTATCGCAAATTAAGTTGAGCAGTTCTAAAGATTTATATGTAGTATCTTTATCTGATTTTGTTTCTGCATAATTAATTAAATCAATAAGATCATCAGTAGCATTTTCATATTTCTTCTGTCCTATCTTTATAGCAATTTTTCCGTACTCAACCATTTTGTATTCCAATTATTCTTTAGTTGTAATAAGGCGACAAAAATTAATCAGTTGTTTTTCTATAAACATTACAAAAAAATATTGATTTAAATAATTATTTTAAATGGTTTTATAACGAAATTCAATTTCAAAAAAGAATATTCTTAATCATAATCTGAAAAAAATTAATATTTACACTGAGAAGAAAATCATAAACATTTTTACTAAAAAGGAAATTAATCATTCTTTAATTTACTTCTTCAAGATTTAAAAATAACATTAAATTCTTATAACTCAATTCGTATTTAATTTTAATATCTTAAATTATTATTATTTTTATAGACTTTAATTTAATAAAAAGAATTAAACTACTGAAATAAGATCTCTCTGGGAAGGTAGTCTAGCTTGGTATGATACTATAAAGATATTCTTTTTAGCAAAAATCTAGCTTTGGGAGTTAGAGGTCGGGGGTTCGAATCCCTCCCTTCCCATTTTTCATAAATTTTTCTAAAAACTTTAGAATAAAAGCAAAAATCCTAATAGAAAGAAAGATATTCATTTATAATTATACTGTAGAATTTTTTACTCAATGAAAAAAGAACTAATTATAATAAAATTAAACCCAATAATAGACACGATTATTGAGAATCTTCAGTTAGATTTAATAAAACTATTTAACGGAATTTTTGAAGAAATACATATTATCGAGAATTCTAAAGGGATTTTAAAAAAATATTACAATAAACATAGAAATCAACATAATGCTTCGAGAATTTTGGATGATGTGAAAGAGATTGGAATAAAAGAAGAATATTACAGGGTATTAGCTATAACATTAGAGGATTTATATACTGAAAGGTTGAATTTTGTTTTTGGTGTCGCTTTTATGCCATCGCAATCAAAAATTCCAGAGAGTGTTTCGGCTATTATTTCCTTTAAAAGATTAAAAAAAGAATTTTATAATCTACCGAAAGATGATGTACTTTTTAGAGATAGAATAATCAAGGAGGCAGCTCATGAGTTAGGGCATACTCTAGGACTTAAACACTGTACAAATAAATGTGTTATGCGATTTTCTAACTGTATTGATGATACTGATGAAAAACCGGCAAGATTTTGTAATAATTGCCTTAATAAAATTAAGAAAAATTATGGTTTAGGTTGAAAGATTTAAACGTAAAATATCAAATTTTCATATAAATAACCTTCAAATTTAAAATGAACAAATCTTATATTCATATTATTAAATTTATAGTTTGAAATTTTAAATGAAAGATTTAATACAATATTTAAAGCAAAGGAAATTCATTAAATCAAAGAAAGTAGAGAAAGCCTTTAGGGAGGTTCCATTTACAAATTTTGTACCTAAAGATCAAGTTGAACGATTTTTATTTGATACACCAGTGATTTTCCCCCGTTTAGGGAGAAATATCTCAGCTCCACATATGAATGCTATTCTATTAGAACTTTTAGATTTAGACTATGATGATCGGTTGTTAATTATCGGTTCAAAATTGGGATATATTGGAGCCTTAGCCAGTAAAATTATTACAGATGGATTTATTTCAATTGTTGATGCAAATTCTCTAGTTGTACAACAAACTATAAAAAATTTAGAGAGAATTGAGTTAGATAAAATGATTAAAGTCCAAAATGCACAACCCCTTGAAGGAGATATTGAGAATTCTCCTTGGGATAGGATTATAATAACTGCAAGTATAAAAGAGATTTCATTAGATTTATTAGCTCAATTAAAAGTTGGTGGGTTCATTTTCGCCCCAGTAGGTGATTTACATCAACAAGAATTATTGCAATATTTTCGACAAAATCTCAGTTTGAATAAAAAAGATTTCCTCAAAAAAGTTTGGGGTTCTGTTGTATTTGGTCCATTAGATACAAGTCTTGACACTAGTGAGGTTTTAGAAGAAGATTTGATAGATTCAAAGGAATTTTCCTCTGAATTTCATGAAGGTTTAAGAACTACAGAGGATTTAACTTTTTTTTGTCCAAATTGTCAATTTAAATTTATTCAATTGCCTCTTTCTTTAAAATCCACCGAAAAAAAGATAAGTGTGAATTATAAGATTGAATGTCCTAACTGTAGGAAAAAATTTAATTTACGTGCTAAGTTGAATAAAAATGGAGATTTAGAAATAAATATAGAATAGATAATCTCTCCTGCGAATCTCTTATCCCGGCGATACTTCTTAGCGTAATGAAACTTGATATAATTCCTTTCCTAATTGGATTATTTCTTTTGAGTTTTGAACTAACGCAATAAGTTTTCCAGGTATACTTTTAAACCCAAAATATGAACCTGCAATGGACCCGCCAATAGCACCACATGTATCTGTATCTCCTCCGACGGTTGGTAAAATATAAATACATTTCTTAAAAGAATCAAGATTTTTTAAAAAGATAAAAAGAGCACAAACAACTGTGGAGATAGTATAAGGATGAACAAAGCATTTATTTTCTAAACTTTTAATGTAGAAGGGAGGTTTCACGCCAATTTGAGCATATTTTTTTAGTCCATCGATTAAATCCATATCTAAATTATTCTGTAAGTCATTTAAAATTTCAATAAATTTTTCCCAAATCCTATCTTTTCTATCAGAGATTACATTAATTATAGTTTGAAAAAACTCATTAATTGAAAATCCTTTATTGGGATCTTTATATAGAAGAAAAGCGATGCTTGAAGCCACAACTCTTGCTCCAGCTTCTGCAACAGGATGAGAATGAGTAATATTACTATTTAAACTTGCTGCTTTCTTTAACTGCTCAATATTATTAGAATAAAATAAACCAATAGGAGATATCCTCATCGCTGTTCCATTCCCACCAGAGTTTGAAGCTGCATTTTTCCAGGGAATTCCTTCAGCTAACTTTCGAATACTTGATAAGCATCCAAAACCTGCGCCAATGGGAGGATCATTTAACCATTTAATAAATTCATCTATTAAGATTTCTTCCTCAATGCCACCAGCTCTTATTATTGCTTTTGCGGTGTGTATTGTGAGCTGGGTATCATCGCTATAAGTTCTGAAAATGTTGTGATTCTTATCAATAAATTCATCAAAATCATCAAAATACCTAATAATTTGTTCTCTTATTTTTCCTTCAAAAGGAACACCTAAAGTATCTCCTATTGCTGTTCCTAAAAGAGTTCCAATAAACTTGTCTTCAAGACCTTTAAAATCCATATCAATCAAATTTACAAAAATGAGTATTACTAAAACTATTTCATGATTTAATATATCATAATAGATATTAACTAATAAAAAAAGATTTGAAAATGATTATAATCCAATTTTTTTTATACTGAGAATAAGAAAGATGAGTTAAAATAAAAAAAATTAAGTAAACAGTGAACTTATTTTAATACTTTTTTCTTCCTTTTGAGTTTCTTTTGTTTTTGATATCCCTTTATTTTTTAATTTCTCCCATAGAAAATCATGCAATTGTAATTTCTCTATTGTTCTTCCCTCTTTATAGAAATCAATACCACACAGAATACTTGATAATTTTATAATTGAATCAATTAACGGAGTTTCTAGATGGAGATATTTACCTAAAGAAGCAACGGGTACAAGCCCGTTTGGAACATCTTCAGTAAAATATCTAGTTATCAAATGATTAGGTGCAACTATATTTTCATATGCCTTAACTTTTTTTATCGAATCAAAAATTGAATTGGCTTTTATACCATATGTTTTTTCTGCCCATTTATGATATCTTAAGAATTTTATCCCTAATTTCTGGAATATATAACTAATTTCCAATTCAATATTCTCGAGAACTTCACAAATACGAGGTGTTGCTCCTTCACTATAAAACAAGAATTCTTTACCTATATCCATAAAGCCCGCATTAAATAAAGAAATCGCTGGATGTAAAAGCATCCCCGTGTTATTTAAGGTTATCTCTAAGTAATCACCTACAGGTGATAATTGAGGAAAAACATTTTTTATTGAATTATAAGGAAAATAAGTAAATATTTCTGGATAAGTAGAATAATTAACTGAATTTTTTATTTTTAATATATTTACTTTATTTCCAGGTAATTCTCTTGATGTAAAGAGAAGAGTTTGGGTTTCACCAACAATATTGTGGGAAAAGCGCCTTTTTTTTTCTATTACTTTCATAAATTCTACAGATCCAAATGTTCTTCCTGGATTTAATAAGATAATTTGATCTTTTGATAAGTAAGGTGCCATCTTTTCAGCAATAGACTTGTGAGCAAAAGCTGGAATTACCACCATTATAACATCCGCATCTTTTATAGCAAATTCAATATCTTGGGTAACTCTATTAATTGGAAAAAATCCTTCTAACTCTCCTTTAGCTACTATTCCTTTCTTTTTCTTGATTTCATGTATTCTTGAAAAAGATCGATTATAAAGTGAAACTGGATATCCCTTTGATGAGATATAAGCAGCAAACGCTCGACCTCCAGAACCTGCACCTATCACGCAAAATCTCATTGAGCAATCACCTTATTATATTTTAGTTCCCTATAAAAATTATTATCAAGTAAAAATTTATCAGGATTGCTCTCAATAATTCTTTTAATCCTTTCTATCTCATCTAATTTGCTATTTATTTTATCATCCCAGGAATAACATGCTCCATCAATTATTTTTGTTTTAATCTGCCCTAAGGCAAATGGATTGTTAATCAGATGAGGAGCATCAAAAATGCCATATTTTACGACTCGTGTTAATACCTTATAGTTTATCCATGCATTATCACGTTCTTTCTCCGATCTTACTAAACGGGGAATTGTATTGACAATATATTGAGCTTGTTTTATTAATTCTTCTTTTCTTCTCTTTATTCTATCATCAATAATATTAATTTTACTCGAATATACTCGATTTATAACTTGATCTACAATATTACAACTTTCTATTATATCCTCGGGAAGTGCAGCATGACTAGATTCACTAAAACTAACTACATGTACAATATCAGGTTTTAAAGTTAGTTGTATTAATGTAGCTGTTGCTAATTGTCCTTTTGCTTTGTTTAAATTTAATGGAAAACTCGCTAATCCAGTTCTTACCTGTCTAATTATGGAAAATGATTCATCGGATAAAGTATGAAGAAGTTCATCTTTTGCTAATATTTTTGCGAGATCCATTTCAAAAGAAGTTGATGGTGGTGTATTAAACATGTACTGTGCAATAAAATGTCTAATGCCCAATTTTTTCGCAATTATACCACATAGATACATATCTGCAACTACAATTGCATCTGGTGCATCTCTAAGACTCCAATGGTGAGGATCATTAATCTCCACGGGAATGTTGTTTTCTCCATGCCATTTTATCGCCTCTAAGTGTTGTTTTATTGAATCCTCTAGTGTCAAAGGGCCTCTCCCATCCATTTGATTAAACCAGAAAATAGGAATTGCAGCCCAAGCATTCTCAATCGTCTTTCTATATAATTTTGCTAATTTAATAAAATCTCTTGTTCCCGCATAAATCCGCAACAATGGGAGATTACCTCGTAATCTTGCTTGATGTAATTTTTGAAAATCCTCTTCACACCTCAATGGAACACCACCGGCGCCGATTAATCCTTTAACTTGATCCTCTGGATGAAAATAATTAGATTGAGTATTTTGATCGGGCGCGATAGAAATAACATCCACAACTTCTTTGTTTGCAATTTTTTTTATCCCTTCTACTGTCTCCCTGAAACTTGGTAAACCAAAATGAGCTCGGATTATCGGATACGGTTTTTTCCATTTTATTCGAGAAATTAAATCCATTGGAATTTTTAATTTCTCTTTAACACTATCTTTTTCATTTTTCAAAATTGATAATAATTTATATTTTGATTCTTCCCCTACAAAGTATTCTTCAAATTTATTAAACTCTTTCGCAACTTTAACAACCTCTGGAGTTCCCGCAAAAAATAATCTTGGAGATTTTTCTTGTATTTTATTATATTTTTTGAAGAAATCATCAAGTAAAGGTCTGACTGTTGAGGGAGTTAAGCGATAACTTATTCCTACAATATCCGGTTTAAATTTTTTAATTTCGTATATTAATTTTGATATAGAAGTTGCGGGTCCTAAAAATTTACAATTAAAACCTAATTGAGTTGCAATATTAATAAAATTATATGTACCTACAACATGAACGCATTGTCCAATACTTGCAGTTAATATCTTTTTTCTTTTTTTACTATTTAATTTAAAATCTTTTATATTTTTCACAATAATCACTTCTCAAAGTCTTATAGAAGGCATTAAGAGTGAAACAATTTTAGTTTCTTGTTTCAATCCGTAAAAAGTGCAAATATTCACAATTTACTAAGTTGTATGAATTTGAGATATTAAAAAATGGGTTCATAATTAGACCACAATTTAAGGAAATAATAATATTTTGTAATCGATATTTTTATGCCTCAATCTACCAGACATCAAAATAAATATATAAATTTATTGGTTCCTTTATATATAACTAGTTCAAATTTTTCATTAAATAGATATTAAGTTATATAAATTAAAAGATCATTATTTTAAAACTAGATATAGTTTTCTATTGTGATTTCAATCAATATATAAGAGAAATTATTAATTCAGTAAATTGAATTATATTAATAGGGTAATATCTATTAACTTTTAAACCTTTTAATGACATTAAATTATTATATAGTAATTATAAACTAAACATTATTAAAACTGGTAAAAATTCTATCATATAAATATGAATTTAAATTTAAAAAATAACGTTTTTTGATTATTCTACTTCATAATTAAGAGTTTGGACTTTTCTAGAAAAAAGAAATAAAGTTAAAATTGATTCTAACTTGATTAAAAAAGATTTGAAAATTATTCTTTTTTCTCTCTCACAATAAAATATATGGATATGATAATTATGAATAACCCGATTAGATGAAATAAATTGAAAATCTCTCCAAGAAATATTGCAAAAAATGCGGTAACTATGGGAGTGGGAGATCCGAGGACTGATGCTTTAGATACATCTAAACATGTGAGAACTTTATACCAACAAAATAGGCCAACACCATAAATTGTTCCCATAGCCAGAAAATAAAAAATATTAATGGGATTAAATAATAAATTAAAATTTTCTAAAGGAAATAATAAAAAATATGTGCTGAATAAGATTATTCCACTAAGCGCATTTCTTGAAAAAACCAATTGGATTGGTGTTGCTTCATTTTTATCGAAAACTTTTTTTGTGATGGCGTGTCCTAACATCCATATGGCTACTGTTATTAACATTAATATTACACCTAAATTAAATTCGAGCAAATTAAATAAACCTTGTGTAATAGCAAGAGTCACACCAAATAATAGAATAAAAGAAAATATCACTTGAGATTTTTTAATAGGTTCTTTATTAATTATGTATCCAAATAATAAAGAAAAAATCACTGTTGTTTTTTGAGCAAGAGAACCATTAATTGCTCCAGCTAGTTGATATGATAGGAAAAATAAAATTTGAGCAATTCCAAAATTGATACCAAGATATACTAAAAAGAGTTTATGCTTTTTCCAGCCGTTTAAAAGAGACTCGATTTCAATTGTTTTTTTTGGATCCTCTATTTTCGAAATTTTGAGATTTCTGCGTTCTATCATTATGATGGGGAAAAATATGATGGATTCAATAATACAAGTCATTGCAGCAAATATATATGAGTCAAGCTCAGCAGGTCTTGAATTTGCGATTATTGGTTGGAGTCCTACTAAGATAACCATCGCAATTGCATAGAAAAGACCTTTTTTTAAATTTTCATTTGGCAAGATATTAAAAAAAAAGAGAAAAGAAATAAAAATCATTTGGAATAAGTTCCAAATTTAGGGAATTTTCTCAATTGGGTCGAATCGAATATGGGGCCATCTTTACAAACTGAAACATTATTTTTTTCCCCAATACAGCATGAACCGCACAGACCAACCCCACATTTCATTTTTCTTTCTAAAGATGCCTGAATATTAATTTTTTTTAATTCAGCAATTTCTAATACTCGTTTCATCATAATTTCGGGACCACAAGTGAGTATTAAATCTATGTCGTTATTATCTATGATATCCTCGATTATGTCCGTAACAAAACATTTTTTTCCAATTGAGTCATCATCAGTTGTATATTGGGTATTAGGGATTTGTAGTGTTATTCTATTACCAAAGATTAGTGATGATTTATCCTTAGCTCCAATTGCAGCAAATAAATTTTTATTATTTTTCTTTAAAGACTCAATAACTGAAGTAAGTGCAGCAATTCCCATTCCACCACCAACTATAAGAATATTGGAAGCGTCTTCATAGAACCAAGAATTTCCATATGGGCCTCTAATCCCAATTGTGTCTCCTTCTTTCATGTGGAGTAATTTTTCTGTTCCTTCGCCAATTTTTTGAACAGTAATTTCGACTAAGTTTCCATCGATGTTAGAAATGGACATCGGTAGAAAATCCACATCCGGAAGCCACAATACAACAAATTGACCTGGTTTATAAGTTTTTGCAATTCTTTCGTTTCTAACAATAAAACTTTTAATCTCTGGAGAAAATTCTACAACAGATTCAATTTTTACTATGTCAGTTTTGTTTCGAGTTATATCTAGAACAATTTCCTCATCCTCTTTGTCGAGGGATTTTTTTTCTATTAATCCCATACTTACTGTTAAATCAAATATCCTTTTCCCCCGAGAATTTCTTATAATTACCGTATTCCATCCTTCTTCGCTACCGAACTCACCTACAGAAATATCTGCAAATGAGGCGGTATAGTCAGAACAAGAGAAACAAGCTTTTCTAATTGCTTTATCATATAAATAATAAAGTGGAATTTCTTTTTTTTCAGATTTCGTAGAAATAATCATTTTAAAATTATTCTTATCCGTTTCTATCTTTTCAATTTCACTTAGAATTAAATTATATTCATTGAAACAATCTGTTAATTGTTGATTATGGAAAGTTCCGAAACAAAATGTCCCAATTGTTAAAGAGACTAAATCAAAAGCTTCAAAATCGAATCGAGGGTGGTTTTGTATTTTCCGTAAAGCCTGAATTTGGCAACCATTACCTACAACAGCAATATCAGAAAACTCTTGATTTATTGCATCCCCCACAATTGAAAGGGTAGGACTTTGGCTTGGTTCATATCCCATTCCATTAAATAAATCTTGTATATTTTTAACAATGAAAGGAAAGGGTCTAAAATTCTCGTTTTTTCTCATTGTAATTACGCAATCAATTAA
>JAHLWH010000077.1 GCA_019058015.1 Promethearchaeota archaeon
CCCTATACTTGTAGCAACTAAATTTTATAAAGGAAAAGTAGTAGCTATTGGTAATGTATCAATGTTTAGCTCATTAAGTAGAGAATATGGTTTTGGAGCATTAGATAATTCTATACTTATTTCCAACATTTTTATGTGGTTATCTCAAGAGCAAATCTCTGGAGGAAAAGCTGTTTCAATAAAATTAAAAGATAGTGTTTATCATTGGGCTAGAAATATTTTAGATGATCAAAATTGGGAATCTATTTCAGATGTAGTTAATTTTAGTTTAAAGTATCTAAAAGACCATTATAAAAACATAATTGAGACAACAAAAAAAGAACGTATTAAAAAAAAGAAAGAATATGAGAAGAAAAAAAAAACCGCTGCAGTAAAAAAGAAAATGGCTGAAGATAAAATATTAGATATGGTAGGAGAAAAAAGAGAAAAAATAGATATAGATGAGATAATGGCAGATATTGATAAAGTTGCGGGCACGGGTAAAAATACGACACAAAAAAAGGATAATAAAAATAAATAATGAAAAGATTTCTCCTTGTTCTTGGTTCTAATTGGCATTTATCTTTAGCAGAAATTGATCTTATTTTAAGAAATCCACCGTTTAAAGGGCGGATTATTGATTATTCGGCCAACATTGCAATTGTTGAAATTGAAGAGGGGTTAAATCCTAAAACATATGTCAATGAATTAGAATTATTACAATTTTATCTCGGAGGAATATTAAAAATTGCATTTATATTAGATTTCATAGATATTTCTAAGGTAAAATCAGCATTTCCTGAATTAGTAGTTTCCTATAAAAAAATTAAGCCTTTTAGAACGAATATATCTAAAAAGTTAAATGATTTATTACCAAAAATTTTCCCTAAAATTGAAAATGAAAACATCTTTTTTGCGGTTTCAATTTATCCTAATCTTTATATTGATGATTATTATAAATCCATATTAGTTAAACATTTTTTACCCTTTTTAAATGAAAATTTTTCAAGATTATTAAAAGAAAGGAATGCAAGAAAGGCTATTTTTTATAGATATCCTCAAAGAAATATAGAAACTGGAAATTTAAATCCAATATTTCCACACCATGTCATTAGGTACAATCTCTTAGAGAAAAATCGCGCAGAAATAATTTTTGGTTTCACAGAAGAAGGATGTTATATTGCAAGAACATATACAGTAACTAATCCAAATTTTCAAAAAAAGATTGATGAAAAGCGTCCTTTTACAAGTTTTGAGCGATCCATCCCTCCAAAATTTGCTAAAATTATGCTTAATTTCTTAAACCTTTATGAAAATAAAGAATCCAAAAGGATTCTTGACCCATTTTGTGGTTCAGGAACAATTCTTATTTTTGCATATATTAATGGTTTTGAAGTTTATGGAGCAGATATTAAAAATAAATACGTTGAACATACAATAAAAAATTTAAGATGGGTTGGAAAGATATTAGAAGAGGAAATTATTCCGGATTTTAAAGAAAGAATAAATAATATTGATATTAAAGATCTGATAAATATTTTCAAACAATCTTCCTTTGATGGAATATGTACTGAACCTGTTTTTGGTCCTTTTTATAAAAAAAAACCAGACTTTAAAGATGCAAAGACTTTATTAGATACAAAAATTCGACTCACCTTTGAAGAATTAATAAAAATAGCGTATAAATTACTTAAACCTGGCAAACGATTATGTTTAACCTCACCCGTAATTGAAACCGTTGAAAATCTTGAAGTCCAACTCCCTCTTCAAAAAATCGCTGAAAAACATAAATTAAATTTAATTCCTATCTTTAAAAAAAATCGAATCTTCAGTAAGTCTAATAAATTATTACAATTAAACCTAAATAGCTTAAAATCGATTATTGAATCAAAAAAAAATCAAATTATAAAGCGCAAATTTTACCTCTTTCAAAAATTTGATAATAACAAATGAAATTTATGGATTTTTATGGATTTTTATGAAATTTATAATAAAATGAATCAATCTTTAAATGGATTAACCCATTTAGATGAATTAATCCAAAAGACTCCTAGAAAGATTGATCCTTTCAAAATTTTAATCTCAACTATTCTTTCAGTTCGTACTAAAGATAAAAATACTTCAACTGCTACTGAAAATTTATTTGCAAAATATTATACCCCTAAAATGATTGCCGGGGCAGAATTAGAAGACATTGAAGAATTAATTTACGTCTCAGGGACATATAAAACAAAAGCTCTAAGAATTAAACAAGTTTCTCACATAATAATAGAAAAATATAGTGGAAACGTACCAAAAGATTTCAATGAATTAATAAAATTACCTGGAGTTGGAAATAAGGTTGCCAATTGTGTATTGATATATGCATACAACATTCCAGCAATTCCCGTGGATATTCATTTACATAGAGTATCTAATAGAACTGGTTGGGTAGATACAAAAACACCAGAACAAACTGAAAAAGAATTAAGAAAAATATTTCCGAAAAATCTATGGATAGATTCAAACAGGTTATTGGTGAAATTTGGTCAGCAAATATGTCGTCCTACATATCCAAAATGTAATTTATGTCCAATTATTAATATTTGTAAAAAAAATTTTTCTAAACCTTTTACAAAAATTAAAAAAAAGAAATAAAACTAATTTAAATAAGTCATCTGAAAAAACAATTAAAAATTAGCAATTTATCGATGTCTCTTAAAATCAATTATTCTTTATTTTACTTCAAAATTATATCGAATCTAGTTAAATAGATAAAAAATCCTGTATTGATTTTAAAAAATCGTTAAATTCTATTGGTTTTGAAAAGAATTTGCTGAAACCCGCTTCTGAAACAATGGATTCATCAAAATCTTCAGGATACTCTGTCATAGCAATTATGGGTGTATTTTTAAACTGAGTTAACTTCCAGAGTTCCTTACAAATCTCAATTCCATTTATACCAGGAAGTTGAATGTCTAAAATAATAAGATCAGGATTATCTTTTTTTATCAATTCAAGAGCTCGCCCTCCTTCAGTCTCCATTATAACTTCCAAATCAGGCATAGTATTGGCTACAGCCTTAACTAATTTTAAATAAACTTCATTATCTTCTACAATAAAAATCGTTTTTTTCATTATCTTCACAAACTTCCAATAGGTATTTTGGATTTAATTATTTTCTTCTCTCTATAGTTTATCTTGAATCCAATATAAAATTGATATGTAATCGACTAAAATGAATAGCTTCTCAAATGAATTTAACTTCATTATCTAAAGTATTGTGATATAAGAATCTCTCAATATAATAAGTTGTCATAATATTATGCTGAATTCCCAATATATGTCCATGTCCTCCAAAATAACCTGGAACTAAAATACATTTACGATTATTTTCCTGCATTTTTAATTGAATCGTTATACTTTCCTTATAGGGAACCATTGTGTCTGAAGTTCCATGTAAAAGAATGCATGGCGGCGAGTTTTCATTAATTAAATAACTTGGACTGTAATGTAAATATGCCTCTGGGTTAGTTTCAGGTGTACCCGGAATAAATTGATTTATCTCATAATACATTCTATGGACATAATAAAAGAATTCTGAAGCGTTATTAGGGGGATAATATAATACTACACCGTTTATTTGTAAATCACTACTAAAAATTCCAGTAAAATATTCATTCTTGTAACCAAATCCACAAACTCCTGCCAAATGTGCTCCAGCACTTCCACCCATAAAAAAGACTCGATTTAAGTTGGCACCATAGATATTGTTTGAATTATTTGCAATAAATTTTGTAAAAGTTCCAATATCAGTAATTTGGTCCGCTAAAGTATAATTTCCAGTGCGATATTCAAGCCCTGTCGTTGGAAGGCTAAAAAGTTCATTTATTATCTCTGAATCTGAATTTTCTTCTAATAAACTTGCATTCAATAGCCTATATTCAATAGCAAAGATAATATAACCTTGAGAGGCAAAATATTCCAGTGTGCTTGCTTGTTGTTCTTTCTCACCGCCAGTCCATGCACCTCCATGAATATAAATAATTGTTGCATTATTAACAAATCCTGATTCTTTTGGATAATATACATCAAAATATAATTGGTAATCTGTTTCATTCACAAAAATTATATCTTTGTAAACACCAAACTTGTGCTCATTTGAATCAGGAATACCATAATATAACAGATATAATTCAAAAGGTGTTGCATAAAAATTATTTTGAACTTGTGCTGGGAAAATATTCCAATTTGGGCCATAATTAGAATAGAATTGTGAATTTGTCTGTTGAATTGAAATTGGCACCATTAATAATGGAATTGCAAAAATTATACTTAGAGATAATCCAATAATTATGATAAGAGAATATATTATCTTGTGTTTTTTTTTTGGAATTAATTTAGAGAAAAATATTGTAATAATTGGATATAATATAATTAAATGAGGAGATAAAATTGCATTTGCGAAACCAATTAATATTCCTAAGGGATCTGGACCTCCAGTAAATAGTATATAGGAAAAAATAAATCCACCAATAAAAGTCCAAATAAAAATTACAATTAATGAAACTTTTAGGATCTTTAAGTTATCTCCCATTTAAAGATCCCCTCTTTTTTATCTATTATTTTAAGTTCATAATAGCTAATAATTATAGGAAATAGATATATAACTAGAGAAATAATATAATTTTGAATTACTACTGGTCCTGAAATAGAAAATAATGGTAAAACTCCGAATATTAAAAAAAAAAGATAGCAATATGTTACTCGATTTATAATTTTACCCTTATCATTAGTTTTTATTAAAAATTTAGAATTTATTTGAACAAATAGTAAATTTATAAAGATATTACATAAAAATAAGACTCCAAAAATATTACCAAAAATTGGAACTATTATCCCGATAAATAATAATGGGTATAAAATTAAGGAAATGGCTAAGACTACAAAATTCAATATTAGGATTAAAATACAATACTTTTTAAAAAAAATTTTCTCGTTTCTAAAGAATTTCATTTGCTTCAATTCAAATATTTATTTAAATAATCTAAATAATAATTTCATTAAAAATTATATACAAAAATTAGATTTATTTAAACGATAAAACATTTGTTCTTAAATTTCTTTTTCAGTTCTTATTTTTTTTATTTTCTTAATTAGTTCTGGAATAACTTTTTGAAGGTCTCCAACAATTCCGTAATGAGCTAATTTAAGAATTGGTGCTTTCGGGTCTTTATTAATTGCTACTATAATTTCAGAACCTTGCATACCCACTATATGTTGTATTGCACCCGAAATTCCACATGCAATATATAATTTTGGCGAAACTGTTTTGCCAGTTTGTCCAACCTGATGATCTTGTTCAATCCAATTTAATTCAACTGCAACTCTTGATCCTCCTACTTCAGCATTTAGACAATCTGCTAATTGTTCAATAAGTTTAAAATTTTCTTTTGAGCCAACTCCTCTTCCTCCCGTAATTATTATCTCCGCTTCTTCAAGATTTATCTTCTTTTTTTCTCTATTAATAATTTTTACTATTTTTGAAACGGAATCTTTTTGATTATAATCATAATCAATTTTTTTTATTATTACCTTTCTCTTACTTTTCTTAAGTGGTTTAAATATACCGGGTCTAACTGTAGCCATTTGTGGTCTACTGGTGGGAGTTTTAATTGTTGCCATTATATTTCCACCAAATGTAGGGCGTGTTTGTAATAAATTCCTACTTTCAATGTCAATTGTTAATCCAGTACAGTCTGCAGTAAGTCCAGCATTAACCCTTTTTGCTACTCTTGGTGCGAAATCTCTTCCCATAGGTGTCGCACCGATTAATATAATCTCTGGTTTATGCTCAATAATTAATTCTGTCAAAGTTTTTACATATAAATCTGAATAATAATCTTTCAAGATAGATGATTTGATGTATATGATTTCATCTGCTCCATATTGACTAAATTCTTTTAAATTATCATCGAAATTAGCCCCTAATATAACTAAAGATAAATTTACTTTTAATGCATCAGCTAATTCCCGTCCTTTTCCTAATAATTGAAAAACAACATTATGGATTTTATTTTTGAAATGTTCTGCTATAATCCACACTCCCCTATATTGAGTTAAGTCCATTTTTTCAGCTTTTAATTCTTCTCGTTCTATAACTATTGCTTCAACGGGACATACATCAACACAAGCTCCACATAAATTGCAATCGTCTGTTATCTGAGCTATATCGTTTATCATTGCGACTCCGTTATAGAGACAGATTTCAACACAGCTGCCACAGCCGGTACAAAGATCCCTATCTACTCTTATACTCATTTTTCCCTCCTATCATAGGATTTTATCTTCCTTTAAATTTTCACATAAATTTTGGACCATTTCTTCTATTGTACCAGTCAATATGATGTGTTCTCCTTTTCTTTCTGGAATAAAAATTTTCCAAACTTGCGTCATAGAACCATCTAACCCTATTTTTGCTTTATCTGCTTTCAACCTTTCTGCATCTAAATAATGAATTTCTTTTTTTTGATACGCATCCACAATTCCAGACATAGTTGGATTTCGGGGTATATTTATTTCGCTTAAAACTGAAATTAATACTGGAAAATTAGTTTCTATTACAACAACTTCTTCTGTTCTGAATATTCTTTCAACAATTACTTTATCTCCTTTAATTTGGAATTTTTGCACATATGTTATTTGTGGTATATCTAATTCTTCTGCTAATTCAGGTCCTACTTGACCTGTATCTCCATCAATAGCTTGGGATCCACAGATAACGATGTATTTTTCATCTTTTTTCAACTCTTTTAATATCTTTTTAATCGCGAGTGACAAAGTGTAAGACGTAGCCAATGTGTCTGCACCAGCAAAAGCTTTATCGGTTAAAAGGAAAGCCCTATCAACACCCATCGCTAGAGCTTCACGCAAAACCTCTTCCGCTTGAGGTGGGCCCATTGAAATTGCCGCGATTTCAGCTCCAAGTTCCTCCTTTATTGATAAAGCTAATTCAATGGCATTCTTATCATAAGGATTTGTAATTGATGGTATTCCTTCTCTTACCAAAGTATTTGTCTTTGGATCAATTTTTACCTCAGAAACTCCAGGTACTTGCTTTATACAAACGAAAATTTTCATTTAAACACGTCTTCACAAAAAACTTTATACAATTATTATTCATGTAATATTAATAATCTTAAAAATATGATTCTAATACTTTATGAAATTTAACAAAATCGTAATAACGGTAAAAAAATTTAAAAAAATGAAATTTGATGGAAAATATAGCTAGATTCTATTTCAAATGGTGCTTATAGCATTTTTAATAGAGTGGGATTTTTTTGGGTAATTTTTTAATATTTTTCTTCCTATATTTTGACTCAAAATTTACAAAAAAAAGATAAAAATAAGATAAAACTAGTTAAGTTCATCACAAATTAATATTTCCAATTTATAAGATCCTCGTCTTTAAAATCCTTTCCTTAATAAATGGTTAGCAATTACTAAACGTTGAATTTCAGAAGTTCCTTCATATATTTCACCCATTTTTGCGTCTCTAAAATATCTCTCTACAGGATAAGCCTTCATCAAACCATATCCACCATGTATTTGACAAGCATCATGAGCTGCTTGCATTGCTGCTTCAGATGCGACAAGTTTTGCCATTGAGCTAGCCATACCATATTCTAATCCATTATCACATAAAATTGCAGCTTTATAAGTTAATAGTCGACCAGATTCAACAGCACAAGCCATATCAGCAATTTTCCACTGGATACCTTGAAACCGTCCTATCTTTTTCCCAAATTGTTCTCTTTCATTTGCGTATTTAACTGAGGCTTCTAATGCTGCTTGTCCTAATCCAACGCACTGAGCTGCAATAGATATCCTTCCAAAATCCAATGTTTTTAAAACAAGTCGAAAGCCATCTCCAACTTTACCCAAAATATTTTCTTGAGGTACCCGAACATCTTGAAATACAAGTTCGGAAGTATTTGAAGCTCGGACTCCTAATTTATCTTCTTTTACCCCCACTGAATAGCCTGGAGTGTCTGTATCTACTATAAAAATTGTTAGAGCCTTTCTTGCACTTTCTTCTCCTGTTTTTGCAACAACGAGCAATATTTTTGCTATTCCACCATTTGTAGCAAAAATTTTACTACCATTCAAAACCCATTCATCTCCATCTAACACTGCACTTAATTGAACCCCTCCAGCATCTGAACCCGCATTAGCTTCAGTCAAAGCGAAAGCACCTAATTTTTCCCCTTTTGCAAGTGGAATTAAAAACTTTTTTTTTTGTTCTTCGGTTCCAAATCTATAAATTGGAGATGCAACCACGCTACAGTGGACACCTGAAGCTATTCCCCATGAAGCATCGACGCGTCCAATTTCTTCAGTTATAATACAAAAACTTAATGTATCATCATGTAATCCTGCTCCTCCATACTCTTTTGGAATGCAAGTACCAAAAAAATTCATTTCTTTCATTTTCTCGAAAACAAATTGATCTAGTTCTGAATTTTTATCACTTTCTTGTGCTACTGGAGCAATATATTTTTCCGCAAATTCACGGGTTGTCTTTTGAATCATTTTTTGTTTTTCAGTTAATGAAAAATCCATAATTATCATCAATTTTTTATTTTTTTGCTAATAATTCTTATATTTTAATCTATTTTATATAATTAAATATTTTAATAAATAATTCTAATTAAATTTAGTAGTTTGATTTTTAAGACCAAACTTATATGGTTAGAAAATTCCATAATTCATTAATTATGAGTGGTGAAAAACAGTATTTTAAGGTTTCGAAACATAAAGATTATCTCTATGTAATTAAAGAAAATATCTCTGTTGTTCATCCAGCTTATAGAAATGATCCTCTTAATATGTACTTACTTTTAGGAACTCATACTGCTCTTTTACTTGATACTGGATGTGGATTATATCCTCTAAAACCAGTCGTAGATGAGTTAATAGGTGAAAGAAATTTATTAGTTTTCAATACTCATGCCCATTGGGATCATATTTTAGGAAATGAAGAATTTGGAGAAGTTTACATTCATACAAATGAAGTTAAATTGATTTCTAGACCTTACGATATGTCTTATTTGAAAGATTCTCCATGCGAAATTGTAAAAAAGTATGAGGAAAAAAACTTTTTAATACCTCCAGCACGAAATATTAATATATTAAAAGATGGAGATGTCTTTGATTTAGGAGAAATAAATGTCAAAATAATTCATACTCCAGGACATTCTCCTGGTTCAATATGTTTGCTTACAAGCACAGGAGAACTTTTTACGAGTGATGTATCTTACTATGGAGATCAATTTCTACCTAAAAGAAAAGATTTCCCAAAAGTTCTCATAACTCTTTCTAAATTAATAGAATTATGTGAAAAACAAAAAGATCTTGAACTATATCCATCACATAGAAAATATCCATGTGATAAGACACTTTTAACGGATCTTTACAATGGAATTAAAAATATAAAGAATCTATGGGATACAAAAAAAGGTTTTGATTTTTTTTATGCCTGGCAGATTGATGATAATAAATTTAGATATTATATCTCTAGAATGTAACAAATTCAGATACAACTGCAAATATTTGAATTGGGATCTTAGAATCCAATTCTACACAATTTTTGTCAAATATTATAAAAATTCGAACTAAGTTTAAAAGATTAAATTTTTTAGTTGTTTATTATAATTATATTTAGTTAGATAAATATTAATTTATAATAAAACATCGTTATTTTTTAATGTTTGATGATAACTACCTTGAAAAAATTAAATAAAGGAAGCAAGAATGGGCTAAAAAATTTTAAAATACAAAAGAACTCGAAATAAAATTTATCACGGATTCAGGA
>JAHLWH010000078.1 GCA_019058015.1 Promethearchaeota archaeon
GAGCCGATTCTCCGATAAAGAGAACCATACTTATTGATAATGGTGACGAGGAAGAAAACTTGGTGGATATAGTTCGAGCTATTGAAAGGATTGCTCCGGATATTATTCTTACAAAAAGGGGTGATGAATTTGCAATGCCCTATTTAGTTGCTCGAGCTTCTGCAAATCGAATTACAAGAAGATTTTATCTATCTCGCACCAAGACTCCCCTCAAGAGCGGAATCTTCAAGTTAAGTGGTGAAGACCATTATTTTTCCTATGGGATCATATATCGTCGTTCGCAACCCCAGTGTTATTTAACTGGTCGATTTCATTTGGACTCTTCAGCCTACGGAAGCCTTCATTTCACCGATGGTAACATTCCAGGGGTCATTGAGGTTGCGCGAGTATCTCGAGTTCCAATACAACGACTTACCCGAGTTACAATTGGTGGCGCCTTACAATCAATACAATTCTATAATGCGTATCAATCTGATATTCTTATTCCACCTTTAAAAAGTAATGCAGAAGACTTCAAAACAGCTCACGATCTAATTTTAGCAGATAGGGGCGGACATATTTTTGAGCCGAAGATCGGAGTGTTTAATAATGTTGCTGAAATAGATTTCGCTTCAATGTATCCTTCATTAATGAGCACGTATAACATATCACCTGAAACCCTCAATTGTAAATGTTGCAAAGATGATCCTTCAGCAATTCAAGTTCCAGGATTGAACTATCATATCTGTAAGAAACGACGCGGTATTGTTTCAAAATCAATTGAAATACCTTTGAGAAAAAGATTAGTATACAAACGAATTGCGAAAGAGACTGGAAATATTAAGTATAAATATATGCAGAAAGCCCTAAAATGGATACTCGTCGTTTCATTTGGATATTTAGGGTTCAAGAATTCACGATTTGGGCGAATAGAGGCGCATCAAACTGTTTGTGCGTATTCTCGTGAGTTCCTACTTCAATCAGCAGAAATTGCTCGTGAATATGGATATAAAATAATTCACGGTATAGTAGACTCCTTATATATAGAAAACAAAAAAGGCACTTCAAATGAGCAATTTAGGAAAGATTGCGAGGAAATTTGCAAAAGAATAGAAAAAGCAACAAAAATTCTAATTAATATTGAAGGAATATATAATTTCATTGTATTCATGCCCTCTCGTGCGAATCCAAAAATACCTACACTCAATCATTACTGGGGAATAAGAGTCGATGGGTCAACTAAACTGAGAGGAATTGATATTAGACGCAGAGATACACCAAAGATCGTGAAAGAGGCACAGAAAGCAATGATTAATGTCTTCATGAATGTGAAAACCAAACAACAATTTATGTCAAAGATACCTGAAGCAAAACGCGTTTTATATTATTATTTAGATAAAATTGATAGTGGGAATGTAACGGCTGAAGAGCTTAGCGTCACAATAAGAGTTTCTCGAAAGCCTTCCCAATATAAAGTAAATTCATATCAAGCGGTTGCTGCCAACCAAAAGGAGAAAGCAGGGGTGCCAGTGTCTGCGGGTCAAAAAGTAAAATTTATCATTACAAACGCTGAAGCTGATCCAAGTTCAGCATATAAGAAAGTAATCCTTTCGGAACTGTACAACCCAAAAAAACATCAGTATGACAAGAAAAAATATAGAGAACTCCTAACTCGTGCATTTAAAAATATCGTCCCCTTTGAATTGCCAGATCTGGAAAATTCAATAAAATCGAGAAATGAAGAAAGAAAACTTCAAAAGACGCTGTTGAATTTTGCCTAATTTATTATGAATGCTAATTTTTAAATAGCCTATTTACTAAAAAGAATGTGAGCTATGCAAAAAATTGAAATTCAGGAAGTCCAAAAATTTAAAGAAATTCCCCAACAAAAATATAGTTCATCTGAACCAATTCTTGTTTTTATACTCAGTACTATATGGACTATATTAATTTGTTTAATTCTTTTTCTTCATCTTAAGAGTTTTAATTTTATTATGTATGATCCTAGAGTTGTATTAGATTTTTTATGTATTTCCGCCGGTTTAATTAATATCATTAATTCTCTTTTATCATATTTTATGAGAAAGAATGCATCAATATATCACATCCGTTATTATAGAAATGTAAGCAATAAAGTTCATATAGAATTAGGAAATGAAACATTTTGTAGAGGTTGCGGAATTATTATTTCTAACGAAATATTTAGGGATAAAAATAGACAATTCATTAAACCCAAAACGTTTTTCTTAACTAAGGGCTATTATTGTAAAAAATGCTATAAGAAATATCATAGAAGAGTGAACATTGGAATTTTTTTATTAATAATTTTTCTTTATGTATTCTTATTACAAATCTTTCGTTTCTATCAGCTAGAATCTTTACCAATATTATGGTTTTTAATTTTTTATCTTTTTATACTTATTTTCTTAGGTTGGTTAATAACATTAATAATAACAAATTATGTCAGACTAATTAAAACATTCAAATAAATATGGCGTATAAAAAGTTATCCTCTCAGAACTGTACGATCCAAAAAAGCATCAACATGATAAGGAGAATTATAGAGAACTCCTAAAACGTGCATTTGAAAATATCTTCCCTTTTGAATTGCCAGATCTGGAAAATTCAATAAAATCGAGAAATTAAAGAAGAAAACTTCAAGAAACTCTTCTGAATTTTGTCTAATTTTTTATTATAATTCTAATTTCCTCTCTGAAGGAATTAATTTTTGCATTATGTAAAATATTGAGCCATAATCTTTGGGATTCTTTTTAACCATATCTATTTCATTTTGATATTTTTTAAATATCTTAAGAGCCTCTGAATCATTATCATATTTTATACGTAGTTCTTTGATTCGTATTTCTAAAGGATTATAATATTCTATCCACCAAGCATCCTCGGGTAACAAAAAATAATTTATAAGTTTATAGCCATAGCTAGGTATCTTCTTAAGTTTATTTGATTTGTTTTTAACCTCATCATGGACAACTAAGAAACCGTTAGTTTTAAGTAACCGATTCCATTCCTTAAGACCTGTTTCAAAACCAATTATGAATATTGAACCTTCAGACCAGATGATATCGAAACTTTCATCCGGGAAATCCATCTCAAATAAAGAGCATTTTAAAGCTTTCATTCGATTTGAAAAGCCTTTTTCTTCAATCTTTCTATTCAGTTTATCTAAGAGAGATTGGTCGATATCTATTCCTATTATTTCACCATTACTCAACTTTGCCAATTCAATAGTTGCAACACCCGAACCACACCCTATATCAAGAATACGTGGTTTTTCCAATTCAGGAAGCAGTTGAAATGCTTTTCTTGTATATTTATTAAAGTTTTCTCTAAAATGATCTTGCTCTATCTCGAATAATAAGTCTTTAGACATAAATTCTCACCCTATTATAATTACTACCTAATAAATTATTTCAAATTTTTTTATAAAGTGATTAAAGAATAATATATTCAAATTGCTAAAAAAATTTAGAACATTTAAATAACAAAAAAATCATATTAGTATTTTTTTTTGATTTGATTAGATTTGGAAATAAAAGATAATAATAATAATATAGAATTTTCAGAAAAAAAGCAAAAAAAATTCTCAATAAGAGAATTTGGAGGTGCTTTTGGAGATTGGGGCACATTAATCCCATTTGTCATAGGATATATCTCAATTGTAGGTTTAAGCCCTGCAAGTATTTTTTTTAGTTTAGGAATTACTAATATTTTAATGGGAGTAAGGTATAATCTTCCCCTTCCTGTCCAACCGCAAAAAACGATTGGAACAGTTGCGTTATCTCAAAAGTGGCATCCTAATCTGGTGATCTCAACCGGGTTTGGGACAGGAATAATATGGATTATCCTTGGATTTTCAAAAAAATTAAATAATTTAGTTAAAAAAGTTCCCATCATTGCAGTGCGTGGAATTCAACTTGGTTTAGCTTTAATTTTGGGTTGGGCAGCGTTAAATTTATTTATAGACGACTTACTTCTTGGTTTTATTTCAATTGTATTAATATTACTCTTAATAAAAAACAAACCGGTACCTTCTGCGATAATTCTCACATTTATGGGAATTGTTATAATATTTCTTAATGGCACCGTTTATTTTTCAGACATCAAATTAAGTATACCAATATTTGACTTCCAAATTCCTACTTGGGAAAATTTTTTAATTGGAATGTTAGTTGCCGGGATTGCTCAATTGTTCTTGACACTAACAAATGTAATGATTGCTACTGTTGCATTAGTAAGAGATTTATTTCCAGAAAAAGAAGATGAAATAGATGCGAATTCATTAGCATTTAATATGGGTATTATGAACATGGTTATTCCATTTTTAGGAGGGATGCCGTTATGTCATGGTTCTGGAGGATTAGCAGCTCAATACGCATTTGGAGCACGAACGGGAGGTTCAATGATTTTAGAAGGTATTATGGAAATTTTTTTGGGTATTTTTTTCTCTGAAACGCTTTTTTTACTTTTTAATGAGTTTCCAGAAGCTATATTAGGAGCAATGCTTATTTATACAGCGTTTTTATTAGGAAAAATTTCCTTAAAAAATTTTAAGCTAAAAACCTTTCCAATAATTTTAATATCTGCGTTTGTATGTTTTCTTGTTAACATCGCACTAGGATTTGTTGTTGGTTTAATTTTATTTTTAATTTTTAAAAGTAAAATTGAAGAGAATAGTAAACTCTCCTAACATTTCTAGTTTTTACAAATCTCTTTGTAAAATCTTGTACTTAAATAATTATCGATATTAAATTATTTGTTAATAGCTTGTGAAATTCTTTCAATGGCTTCTTTGATTCTGTCTATTGGTTGAGTTAAAGCAAACCTAACAAAACCTTCACCATATTGGCCAAAACCAATTCCAGGAGTAATAACTACACCAACATCAATTAAATTTTTAACAAAATCCATGCAACTCTTTTCACCCTCTGGTATTTGTGTCCAAATATAAAATGTCGCTTGTGGTTTTTCGGTTTTCCAACCAATATCGTTTAATCCCTTTACTAAAACATCTCGTCTTTTTTCATATATTTTCATATTTTTTTCCACAAACACTGGTTTTTTTTCCGATTTATATTCATTTAAACCTTTGATAACAGCCTTCTGGATAAAAATAGGACACCCGGAGTCAATCTGAGATTTGATTTTCCTTAATCCACTAATTAAATACTCATCACCAGCTGTCCAACCACATCTAAATCCTGTCATACAAAACATTTTTGAAGCAGTGTTAATCTCTATATGATTCCGGTTAATTTGTAAAAGGGTTGGAGCGATATAATCGTTAAATGTGAATTCAGAATAGGGATTATCATAGACTATAAAAAAATTATAATCTTCCGCATAATCAACAACTTTTTTAAGGAAATTTATCGGTGCAATCGCACCAGTTGGGTTATTTGGGTAATTTAAATACATTATTTTAGCTTTTTTGAAAATATTTGTCTCAATTATCTCTAAATCCGGAAAAAAATTATTTTCTTTTAATAATGGCATTAGATATGGCTTACCATCACAGAATTTTGTGGCACCATTTTCATAAACCGGATACCCAGGATTTGGACATAAAACGATATCGCCCGGGTTAATAAAAGCTCTGGCTATATTTGCAACTCCTTCTTTTCCACCTATTAAATTTGAAATCTCATTTTCGGGGTTAAAATCCAATCCAAACCGTACTTTATACCAATTAGCAACGGCAATTCTAAAATCCTCCTCTCCCATACTTGCCGGATAATTCTGATTTTTTGGTAATTTAACTTGTTCAATCATTTCATTAAGTATAAATTCGGGGGTTGTTAAATCGGGATCTCCTATCCCGAGTGAAATTAAATCCATTCCCTCTCTTTCTTTTTTCACCTTGAGTTCTTCTATAGCCGCAAAAATGTATTCAGGTAATTGTTTGACACGATCTGCTAATTCAATTTTTATACTAAACACCTTGAAAGTTAAAAATTTGAAGATGAAATATGTTAGAACTATTAAATATTTTTCTTCAATGACTTATTAATTAAAAATTAATTTTATCTTCCCTAGAGATGCCGAATTAATAAAAAATCTAATTATAAATAATTAAAATAATAAGTTTGATAAGACTTTTTTATTTTATAAGCTAAAAATTTTTAATTTATAACTTATATAGATTTAAAGAGATAGTAGATATATTAAATTAAAATAAAAAAAGCCTATAGTAATATAATATTTCTAAATGATGTAATATGGGACGACCTCATAGAATTCGCTACGTTGAAAGATTTCCAGATTTTACGTATTTTAGACCCCAAAGTGATACTTTTCAAAAAGGTTTTGAAGTAATTTTAACTATTGCAGAATTCGAAGCAATGAGGTTAAAACATCATCAAAGAAAAACACAGATAGAATGTGCTGAACTGATGAATATCTCACAACCTACTTTCTCTCGAATATTAGATTTAGCCCATAAAAAAATTACAGAGGCGTTAATACAC
>JAHLWH010000079.1 GCA_019058015.1 Promethearchaeota archaeon
CTGAAGGAATACAAAAAAATATATGAAATAACATATATAAATCTAAAAAAGTATATTTTTATACTTATTTCTCTAATTTGAAATAATATTCAAAGAAGTTTTGAATATGCAAAATTTATTTCATACATCAACTATGTTATAATTTCTGTTTTTATTATAAAAAACACTAATTGATTCTAAGAGCTCCCCCATATTTTTTTGCTCTCGTTTACATAATTGTCTTTCTTTCGGTGCTTGCCAATTTATTACATATTTTCTCCAATTAGAATCATTTAATTTTTTGGAATGAATTCCAAAAAATATAAGAATTTCTTTATCATTTACATGACCATTCTCGTCTTCAATAACAAAATGAGGGACCTCATGTAAATATGTCCTTCCAGCAATCATGTAAGAAAGTAAAGAATGGTGTCCATCAAATAAGATCCATTCCGATTGCTTTGTCTTTACTAATTTAATATTTGGTAATCCACGTGGAGATAGGATATCTTTTCCAGATTTTATTTGTTTAACCATTGTTCTTATCTGGTTCATGCTTTTAATGCCATTAATATTATGGAGGTTTATAATTTCCACAATAAAACTAGTTTTTTAACTTCTTTGATTGTCTCTTTTATTTTTGAACCTAATCCTTTTTCATACTGATCAACAATATCATAAATGGTATTGCTTTTATTTCTTAAATAAACTTTTAATGATGAAATATGCTTTAAATTTCCATCTTTAGATTTATACGGATATGTTAGTTTCACGAATCTATAATTCATCTGTATTAAAATATTCAAACTAATTTATAAAGCTTTTATGAGTGTTTTAACCAAATATTACATCTTTCATTAATAATTGATAAAAAGATATTCTTACAATTAGATTTTTCTAGCTATTCTTTAATAAATTATTAAGAAACACTCTTTCCCTAATAATCAAGAATTTTAGATAATATCCATGAATTAATAAGAAAGAGATCGTTATACCTAATTATGGTAATAGTACGAAGAGAAGGAGTTCTCTTAGAAGCAACTGAGAACGAGTTTGAAAATCAGGCTGTCTTAAATCCTACGGTGGTTCAGCAAGGAGGTTCATTACATTTATTCTATCGCGCTGTAAAAGAAGGAAATTATTCAAGTATTGGTTATTGTAAATTGGAAGGACCCTTGAATATCGTAGAAAGGAAAAATAGTCCTATTTTGTTTCCTGAATATGATTATGAAATACATGGTACAGAAGATCCTAGAATCGTTTTTCTTGATGGTACTTATTTTATGTTTTACACGGCCTATGATGGAAAAAATGCGTTAATAGCATACGCAACTAGTAAAGACCTAAAAACTTGGGAAAAGCATGGAATAATTTCAGCTAAAATGACATACGATGAAGCAGGGAATTTTTTTCATTTATCGAAGCTAAAAGAAAAGTATCATTTCTTTATATCATATTATAAGGATGTCGTTGCTGAAGATGTACTTTTATGGGAAAAAGATGCATTCATTTTACCAAAAAAATATAATAATCAGTTTGCACTGTTCCATAGAGTATTACCAGATATTCAAATTATTTGTTTCGATGATTTTAAAGATTTGACAATCGATTTCTGGAAGGATTATCTAAAAAAATTAGGCGATCATGTTGTAATGGAGCCAAAATTTGGATTCGAATCAAGAAATATCGGTGCTGGAGCACCATTAATAGAAACTGAGAGAGGTTGGCTTATGATATATCATTCTGTAGAAGATTCTAATAGGGGTAAGGTATATTACGCAAGTGCCGCCCTCCTTGATAAACATAATCCATATAAGGTAATAGGACGGCTTAAACAACCTCTCTTTTCGCCAACTGAAGATTATGAAAAAATTGGAGATATAGCTAATGTTGTTTTCCCTACAGGCACTGCAATATTTGGAGAAAGACTTTATATTTATTATGGTGCCGCCGATAAGAGAATAGCCGTAATATCGGTAAATCTGCATAAACTTATTCACGAACTCTTGGCGTCTGAATTAGAGGTTGGAATTGGTTTTTTAGCAGGGCAGATCTTTAATCTTACAATTAAAGAAGAAAAAAGCTTAACTCAACTTAAGAATTTATTGAACCAAAAAGAGTATGTTTTATTGATGGCAATTGGTTGGTTAACAAGGGAAAATAAGATTCTGTGTAGAATTGATTCAGATGAATTAATCGTTAGATCTATAAGGTAACTATTAAAAAAAATTATCTCAAATATTTAAGATCTTAAATTTTTTAATGTTTTTGTCTTTTTTTAAAATTAATTTATCGAATTTTATATTGTGGAACTACTTTTCGGTTTTTTTAAAGATCAGACATTTAATGTCATTGTAATCAAAAAAACTGAACCTTATCCAGTAAAATTTGGGATAAATAACATCTAAAAGTTTAAAAGTGGTAAGATAATAAAATAATTACTTTATTTCTAATGAAAAAAAGTAAATCCTACTTTTTTTTACCAAATATATACAATTTTTAATGAGAGTTTTAGAATGGAATCTAATTGGATCCTTTATATGGCCACATATCCTCCAAGAGAGTGTGGGATTGCTACTTTTACAAAAGATTTAAGAACAGCAATGGATAAAAAATTTTCTCCTTTTATAAAATCAAAAATCCTCGTTATTAATAATAATAACGATAATAATTATGAAAATATTAAAGATGTTTTATTTGATATTGCTGATAATGATATTTCAGCATATATAAAGGCTGCGAAAAGAGTAAATGAGATAGATGCTATAAAGCTGATAAATATACAACACGAATTTGGTATTTTTGGTGGAGAATATGGAAATTATTTAATAAAATTTCTAGAAATTGTAAAAAAACCGGTCGTTATATCATTCCATACAGTCATCCCAAATCCAGAGGATAAATTAAAGAAAATTGTTCGTGAGCTAGCAAAAAAATCTTCTTATTTAGTTGTTATGACTAACAAAGGGATCGATATTTTAAGAAAAGATTATGATATTAAAAGAGAGATAATTGTAATACCTCATGGAACGCCAACAGTGTCATTTGATGAGAGTATAAAAGAAAAAACAGCAATGGGTATTGATGAGAAAATTGTATTATCGTCTTTTGGCCTTATTAACTCCGGGAAAGGTTATGAATATGTAATTGAGTCGTTAACTGAGGTTGTTAAAAAACATCCTAATATTTTATATTTAATAATTGGCGAAACACATCCCATAGTAAGGAAAAAAGAAGGAGAAAAGTATAGAAATTTTCTCGAGGAAAAAGTGAAGGAGTTTAACCTTGAAAAAAGTGTAAAATTCTATAATCGGTATATGACGCTAGAAGAAATAGTAAAATTTCTACTAGCAACAGATATCTATATTTCTTCAAATCTGAATCCTAATCAGATTGTTAGTGGCACTTTAGCATACGCAATAGCCTGCGGTAGAGCGATTATCTCTACACCCTTCATTTATGCTAAAGATATTATTTCACCTGAAAGAGGTCTTTTAGTAAAATTCAGAGATCCTAATTCATATACTAATGCTCTAATAAAAATATTATCAAATCCCCTCTTAAAAGAAGAAATGGAAAGAAACAATTATTCATTTTCTAGGTGCATGATTTGGCCAAATGTAGCAATATCTTATTATAATGTTTTCAAGCGAGTTATTCCTGATTTAGAAAAATGTGAAATGTCATATCCAGAAATCAAGTTTGATCATATTATGAATCTTACGGATGATTTTGGAATATTACAATTTGCAAATTATGCAAAACCAGATAAATTATCTGGATATACTCTAGATGACAATGCTCGAGCCTTGTTAGCTTGTACGCTATATTATAAGTTATTTAAAGATAATACTAAATTGAAATTGATGAAAATTTATCTGAATTTTATAAAGTATGTCCACAAAAATGAAAATAAGTTGTACAATTTTGTTAATTACAATAAAATTGTAAATCTCGAGCATTGGAGCGAGGACGCCCATGGAAGAGCAATGATGGCTCTTGGTTATTTAATTGCTACAAAAAATATCCCAATGGAATTAAGAGTAGAGGCAGAACTGATTTTTGAAGATGCGAAAAAAGCTGTAGACAAGATTAGATCTCCAAGAGCAATTTCGTTTATTTTGATTGGACTCTATTTCTATAATGTAATAAAAAATTCTGAAGTCATTAGAATTAAAAAATTAGCCGATTATCTAGCCCAGCTCTATAAGGATTGTAAGAGTGAGAAATGGAACTGGTTCGAAAATTACCTTACTTATTCAAATAGTAAATTGCCTGAGGCTCTTTTTTTTTGCTATAAAACAACTAAAGATGACAAATATTTAATAATTGCCAAAGAATCTTTAGATTTTCTTATTTCTATTTCGTTTAAAGACGGAAAATTTGCTCCTATTGGTCAGAACGGATGGTATCATAAAAATGGCCATAATGCTAGTCATGACCAACAGCCAGTTGATGCTGCTTCAATGGTACAAACATTGAGCGTTGCATATGATACCACTAAAGAGAATAGGTATATGAAACTTGCCATCGACGCATTTAATTGGTTCTTTGGAAAAAATTCTCTGAATCAAGAAGTTTATAACAATTTAACGGGTGGTTGCCACGATGGTATTGGAGAGTATTCTCTAAACATGAATCAAGGGGCTGAATCATCAATTTCTTATTTACTTGCTAGACTTTCACTTCAAATATCAAAAGGTTCTATTGCTTTTTAGTATTTATGAACAATAACCGTTCCACGAAGTTATTTTTATAAAAAAATAGAAAGAAAAAAAAAATTTGAATAGATTTTTTAATTTTTAAGTTTTCTTTTCCCAGTTGAAATCGAGTTTGATGTATTTTCTAGTATAAAGATAAGCCACAATTAATATTATAGAACATATAGGCCCCCATAATACTAAGCCCATACTATAAGTTAGAGGTCCTACATCAATATTAGGAAGTGATTCAATAGCAACACCAAGGAAAAACACTCCAAAAGCTTGGAATATATTAAGAATTATAGCAGGAAAGCCAGCATAAACTCCTGCCTTTAAATTCCCTGTGCTTTTTTCATCATCCTCAGCAAGATCAGCATATATGATGTAAGGAAATAAGCCCCAACCTCCCAATATTGCAGCGATACCAATAATAAAAATTAATCCGAATACTAAATTGACAGCAATTGGCATTAGACCTACTAGTGTTAGGGGAAGAAATACAATCCCAAAGAGAATGATAATTAGAAGAGTTGGTTTTTTACCTCTTTTCTCTATTAATTTTCTCCATATATAAAAGAAAATCAAAACACCAAAAATAAAACTTACAGCAACAATTAAATATTCAGTTGTACCAAAATCTAATACGACTTGAGTGTAGGTTAACATCACAGTAGATATCTGGGACCAGGCTAAGCTTGAGATCCCTATCATAAGAATGATCTTTAGGAAATTCTTATTTTTTATGATGATTTTAATACTTTCCTTTAAATTAGTATCGATCTCATAATGTGGCTCTGTTGGCATTAGAAAGGCGACTGTATAGAATAAAACCATTACAATAACTCCAAATAATATTGTAAGTATTAAAAAAGTTGATGGCATAGGAGCATTTATATCAGTTTCTAAATCGCTAACAAAACTTGTTAAAACAAGCATTGACATAAGTATCATGATTGCATTTCCGAAATAATTGAAATAATTCTGCCATTGTGAAACTTTAGGGCGTGATTTAACTTCAAATTGCTCAGGCATCCAAGCTTGATATACTGTTGTCATAGAATAACCTATCTTAAAGACAATGTCCCAAATTAAAAACCATAAAAATAAAGCAATCTTATCAGTAAGATCAGGTAAGATTAAAGATGGTAATAATAAAGCAATAAAGGAAATTGTCAGTAAGGGAGTAATTATTATTATATATGGCTTTCTTCTTCCCCACCGAGTATATTTTGCATCACTAATCCATCCGAAGAAAAATTGACTTAAACCTATTACAATGAATCCGATAGCTTGGGCAGAAGTGACAAGAATTGCTGGAACTCCAAAACCTACATAATAAAGAGTGAATAAAGCAAAGCCTTCAATTCCAAGAACCATTGCTGAGCTGAGCCTTGCAGATCCATAAAATACTATTTTACCTGTAGAGCTTTTACTCCTTTCGAAATCTTTTACTTCGTTCATAATTTTTACCTAAATTTATTTTAAAAAGTAACGAAATATAATAGGAATGAACTTATATAAATAATTATCAATTTGAAATTTTTAAAATTAGAAAAAATTATTGAGGTCTATAGGCTTATTCTTCTTCTTCCTCTTCATGCCATCCCAGATCAGATAAAATATCTTGAAATTGTTCATTTTCTTCTATTTCAAATTCAGCATCGTATTCAGATGCAAATTTAAATTCATTTAAACCTTGAGGGGGTTCAAAACTTTGATAATTAAAGCTTTCTTCAGGTATTTCTTGTTCAATTTCAGGAACTGGTTCTGTAATGGGCACTTCTTCTGGAATTATTTCTTCTGATACAATTCCTTCTTCAATTTCCATAGGTGTATAATCATCAAGAGGAATTGGTGGCACTTCATCGCCATATACCTTAATTCCATATAATTCCTCGGATTTTTGTGCTTTATTGATGGCTTCTGCTTTTTCTTCGGCAGTTATTGGGATTGTTTTTCCTTCTATTGGGATCTCCATCATCATAGATTGAGGAATGGAGACTATATTATTTTGAACTATTTCCTCCTCCTCTCCTTCAGCACCCCATGATTTTAAAAATTGTAGAGTCGCTTCTATTGCTTTTTGATCTTCTTTAGCAGATGGTTTTAATATTCCTACTCCCTTTTCTGCTTGTATTTTTTCCTTTTCTGCTTGCATTTTCTTTAATTCTTCTTCTTCAAGATTTATTGCCATTTCCGTTACTTCTCCACCTGAAATTAATTCATTAATTTTCCGGGCGATTTCTCTCAAATAACCCATATAATAACCGATTTTTAATACGTTCTCTAACGCTCCGAAAATAATATATTCATCATTTACAGCCATTAATATACCATAACCTTTCTCATTGTGGAGTAGGATTTCTCTTAAGGCTCCATGTTCTACAGATTGACTTAAACGAATTCCAAGATCAATTAAAGCTGTGCTTGATGCAGAAATTGCGTCAGCATCTAATTCAGCTGATTTTGCTGAAGCAACTTTCATTCCAATACGTGAAAGTACAGATAACTGTTCAAGATCTGTTTTCTCCTCTTCTTTTTGAAGGATTTCCATGAGACTATTCTGAATTTGTGGAGAAAGCGACATTCTTATCTAAAAGGGATTAATTATTTAATTCTACTATTTATACAAATAACAACTAATTTTAATTAATTTATGTTTTTTTTTTGATATATTAATTTACTTATAAAATTTATATAAGAAGAGAAAATTGATAAATAAAATCATAAGAACTTCGATATATCCTTAAAATTTTCAAGTTTTTTCTTAGGTGAGTAATCACTTATAGTAAAAATTATATTTTCGATATTTTTAACTACATCCTTAGAGCTTAGGTCGTTAGTTTGAATAATCGATAAATTTCTTTTTTTCTTTTCATTAGAAAGTAGAAATTCATTATAATATTCCAAAATTTTTAAGAGATAATTATAATCTTTCTCGTGCCATCTTTTTCTTTTCATTTCTGCTTTATTTTGTTCCTTAAAGGATAATTGCCCTCTAGAAATAATTCGTTTCATAATTACATTAGCATCGGCATGGAGATAAATAATATGTTCTTTTTTAACCCAATCAATTGATTTATACAGATCGTATATTAACTTATAATCTTTGGAAACCATTTCTAAAGCTTTGGAATATATTAATACACAAATTGGAGTTCGATCTAAAATTATAACTTTATTATTGTTTTTTTTTAAATAAACTTTAAGACGAGTATTTCGCTTTATTAATTGCTGCAGAAAGAATATTTCTCCACGAAAAGCAATCTCCTTTTTGATTGAGCCTAATGGATATGTAGGATTTTTAACAATATATCTCTCATGATAAAATTTGAATGTATTGTTTTTAGAATATTTATCTTCTAAAATTGAAAATACAGTAGTTTTGCCCACTCCGTGAACTCCTGATATTGAAAAAATAAAATTACTCTTTCCCGCCCACATTTTAAACGGTAAATTGGTTTTATTTGTTAATTTTTGATGTTTAAATAGAATTAAATTAAAATCATAATAAATATTATAAATGTATAAATGCCATTAGCAGAAATAGTGGAAAATAGATTCCGATTGGATATTTCAAAAATTAATCCTAAAATAATATTATTTAAAAAGTAAATAATAACTAAACCTATATCAAAAGTGAAAAACAAAAATAAAACTGAATATATTAAACTTACAATAAGAATAATATATATTCTTTGTGTTAGTTGAGAACCAAGTTTTGTGATTAATCCCTTGTGTAAAACTCCACGGAATGTTATCTCTGTACCAAAAACATCTAACATTAATAAAAATAATAATAAGATCTTATATAAAAGATTAGAGTTCTTTATAACTGTGTATTGTTCAGCTATACTTTCTGGTGGAGAGAAAATAGCCCAACCCATTGATACAAAGAAGTCATTGATAAAAATAGATAATTCAGCCATAATATAGACCATAAACGCTCCAATTATGCCAATTAATAATGCAATAAGTAATTTTTTTCTCTCATAATTTAGACCAAGTTTTGAAATCTTGTGTTTTTTAGAGTATATATAAGATAGCGGATATATAATTAAGATCGCTCCAGGAATTTGACTTAATGTAATAGCTTCAATAGTAATTGGAAAATCAATACCTGCAGAAGGCCCTTGAAGTATAAAAAAAAGCGTAAAAATACCAATTTTTGCAAATAAGAACAAAACTAAACTATTAAAGAAGACATTTATTGCTTCACGAAATTTCCATTGATCTTTTTGAAGTATAAATTTATTAGAGAGCTCAAGTTTCTTTCCTGTGAATATAAAATATGATTTTTCTTCTTCTTTTTTTACCCCTATTACATCCAGTGGTAAATCCTCCAAAACAGTATCACATATGGGACATTGTTTGAGTATTTTTGAAGAAATAATTGAACCACATTTTGAACATTTTCTTTCAAGGGTTTTCCCTTTATTTGCAGTTGAGACTTCTTTTTTTTCCTTGCTCTTTTCAGACATTGTTATATTTCTCTTAAAAATTCTTATATTAAATTAAAGCAAATATATTATTATAATATTGATATTATAAATTAAATTTACCGCCTAGTCTCAAACGGATTAAAATTGAATAGTAAAGAGAGAAAAACAATGAAAAAATGGGGGAAATATAATAAGGATGGTATAATTGAATAATCATTTGAATTATAAAAAAATATTATCATTCCAATAAATCAAAGTGAGTTTATCTCTCTCATTATATTTCCTACCTAACTTAAAAGAAAATGGACTATTTGAAATAAAAATATATTAATTGAATAGATAGCATGAGTCCTTAAATTTTATTATTCTTTTTTACAATAGAAAGAAATTATTTTCAATATTAATCATTCATGAGGAAAAAACAGAACAGTTTTTTTAAATCTTAGCTAATCCTTAACACAATAATTAAATATCAAGCATTTTTTTTATTTTTAGACAAATTTAAATAAATATAATAAAATTTGTATATTTATATTCCTAGGAAAAAAAAAATTGTCTGATATAAAAACACTTGAGTCGATCTTAAAAAAATTAATAACTTCAGTACCGGAAATTGAAGCCGCTGCAATAGTTTCAATGGAGGGGTTTCCAATAGCGAGCGCTTTGCCAGCAGGTATAGATGACGCAAAGATCTCTGCGATGACTGCAGCAATCCTTTCACTTGGAGAGGTTGCAGTACAAGAAAGAAATATGGGTGACCTAGAGGTGACTTTTATTGAAGGAGAAGATGGTTTTATAATTACGCGTAACGCGGGAAAAAATGCAGCGCTTATAATCTCTACCAACCCAAACATTACACGAGGGCTAATCTTTTTAGAATGTAAAAGAACATGCGAAAAAATCGAAGAAATTCTTAAAAAAAGAGATAACCAATAATATAACTTATTCTCTATAAACCACTTGTAATATTCATAATCTCCATTAAAAGTAGCCCATGATAATATAAAATTGAGTCGAAATAATGCTCTCCTTTAGAACCATTTTCCTTACCACTAATGTCGAGATATCAATCTGAATTTTAGAAAAAAATTATTTTAGTATTCGTCTATTTTTGCCTGTCTCTTATATTCATCCTTTTTTCTTAAAGCTTCAAACTCCGGGTCTTCACTTGATAAATGTCTTATATTCTTATCCTTTAAATATTGCATAAATTCTTCGGTCTTGTAAGGATACTCTTGTTCTAAAGTATCTCTACAATCCATAGCCCATTTTGATAATTCTAAACGTGCTTGTGAATCATATAATGCTAAAGATGCTAAATGAATTGACTCACGGAATTTTTCTAAAATTTGCCCTTCATACCCAAAAAACTCAGCAAACTCTTCTGGACTTAAAATTTTTACATTTTCTGGAAAAGGGATATCCATTTTCTTTTAATGTGGATAAATCATGTAAAAAATTCGAAAAACCGACATTGCTTCTGTTAGGTAGGCAAGACAGCTCTGTGGGATGTAGCGATGCGTGGAACATTATTGAAAAATACCCCAGATCAACTTATGCTATAATAGATAAAGCAGGACATTCTTTACAAATCGAACAAGTAGAACTATTTAACTCATTGGTAAGTGAATGGCTAACAAGGATTGAAGAATGTGGTTAACCTATACCTATTTCTTTAGGTAATCACATAAAATTAAAATTTAAATTATATAAAAAAAATAGTTTAGATTTTTAGAATTATCTTAATTAGCTAAAAAGCTCTTATTAATCGTCAACATCTCCAATGTTTCTAATACCACTGAAATCTCCGGCAATACATTGCTCTAAAAGATCTACAGACTTCGCCCAAATAGTTTCTAAAGCTTTTTGCACTATATTCATATTATCTAGTGAACCAAATATTAACCTAATTATTTGTTGGTCTTCATCTATTTTGATTTCCATAGGAAAGTCTTGATTTAAACCTCCGAACATGTGTAACATTATTTTAATTTCATTTGGATCAGCAAAATCGTTGCCTAATTTTGTATTACTCTTCACAAGCATGTTTATCTCAAGATTTTTCTCATAGGTCTCTACTTTAATAGCTTCTTTTAACATATTTCTTAACGAGAGAATAATTTTTTCCATTTTTTTTTTACCACCTTTTTCAAGAGTTTATTTCTCTATAATTGGCAGATCAATATAGGAAGCATGCATTTTGTTGCTTGAAATTGTAATCGTCGGTCTTCCATCCTTAGGATATCTGCTAAAAGTATCTTTATCGTGACCTGCGATGGCGATTCTAATTCTATGACCTTTACGAATTAAAACCGAAGTCGTATGTAATCCGAACTTTAATTCAGTAATTTCGCCTGGAATTAATGGAGCAGAATCTTCTTTTTTGTATGTATGATAAGGAATCAAGATTTTGTATGGCGGCTCTTCTGATGAAATTTTTCTATGAATAACCCGAAACTCACCATCTGTAACATATGTAACGTTTCCCTCTTCGTCAACATCTTCCAGATATACGAATAAAGCACCATCTTCGTGAGTAGATTTCAAATAAAGGCAAGCTATTATTTGACCAGTAATTTCAGTATTCTTTTCTAAAGGAAGGCTTGTGTAACACAGCAGTTTCTCGTCCATTTTAGCTCTATTCTTATAACTTATTGGTTGTCCTAATAGCGTCCACCAACGATTAAGTCTACCTGTTGTCGCTCGAAAATTTATCTTGTAGTTATTTTCTCCAATATCTTTATCTGGCATTTCTTTGGATAAAGCTAAATTTTCCGTTAAATACCATCTTTGATATTTATGTCCTTTAGGTGGCCAAACACTTGTCTTTTTCCATTCTTCTTCTGCCATTGTATAGTAATGCAAGACTTTCTCTTTAATTCCATCGTCATAAATACAGGTATCGAAGAAATTAATAAAGGCATTAATTCTTTCGTTTGGACTTGGAGTCACCGCAGTTCTATTAGAGAAAAACTGGTTAGCAGGAGATGCTGCTCCGTGATTCCAATCTCCGAGGATAGCAATCATAGGATTTGTTAAATTTAAAAATCGATGAATTACAGCGTCTACATAACCAGAATCATACCATGAACACCAAATTAACATGGGAATGTTTGATTCTTCAATCCGAGATTGACGGTTCATGATTATATCATCATATTGAGTACCATCAGGAAGAGCCTCATCGCGGTAATTTCTATCTTTTGCGTGTTCGTGAACATAACGGTTTAATTTATGCTTTTCGATTGCTTCATTTAAGAAATTCAAATTACCATCTGAATCAACTGGTTTTACGCCTTTAGAAAATAGCCAATCTGAGGGTAAAAGTTGTCGAAACACTTTTGGATTGTTTATATCTAAATTAAAACCTAGGAACGACCATGTTTGCATAAAAGAATTATCGTAAATTCCTCCTGGAAATACTACATCTAAGTAAGAGTCCCAAACTCCATGTCCAAGTATAATTGCCTTTATTGCGGAATGGTTAATAGTTGTAATTAATTCAGCTGTAGTTCCAGCATAGGAAATTCCCTTAGAAACTACATTCCCATCTGACCAGGGTTGGGATATTATCCAATCAACGATCTCAGAACCATCTTTTACTTCTTCTTCAGACCAAGGAATATTCCTCGTTCCCAACGAAGCTCCCGTTCCTCGAACATCAGTAATAATGAAAGCATAACCTCGACTAGTAATTATTTCAGGATTCGGAGTGGTCGTGACAATTTCGTCTAAAATCCACCTAAATGGGATTCGCAATTTCTTTGCTCTCCAATATCGTGTTTGAGTTAATATTGTAGGGATTTTCTCAATTGGAGAAATCCCTTTAGGAAGACAAATTGTTGCTGCTATATTAACCCCATCACGCATAGGAATGTAAATTGATTCTACTATATACCCGTTTCGATATTTTTTTTCTGGAATCTCACCTAATTCCTTAAAGGGATTATTTAATACTGCTCTTGGATCAGTCATTTCTATTTCAAATTTATTTATTTATTTATTTTTTTTATTGTTGGAAATATATCTACAGATCAATTTCTCTCATCTGAGCTCTGAGCTCTATTCTTTTTTCTTCCGGGAGTTTCCATAATAATCGAAAGACCAGGATTGCTATAACCGAAAGGATTATTGGAACTAAAGCCATATCTGCGATAATTCCCCATTGAGCTAAAGGTGCTTGAACATCTGCATTTGGGTCAAAACCAGTGATAAGGTGAGTGATTGCAAAAATAATAATAGTGAGTGGTACTGATGCGCGTAATAAAACATGTAATATACCATTATAAGCCCCCTCTACACGTCGCTTTTCCTGTACCACCGTTTGGTCGATCACTGATGCGAATAGGGGTTCATCCGCAACCTGCACAGCACAAACAAAAATGCCCGCTACGGCTGAAGCGATAAAAGCTGAAATTAATATATTACTAAAAATTAGGATTGGGACCGTAGAAACCGCCATTCCTATCATACCGATATATAGAACTTTAATCTCCTTAACTTTACCTAATACCCAGAGCCAGAAAGGAATTGTTAAGAAACCCGTTATTAAGTAACCTAATAGAATAATGCTTCCCCAAAATTGTTCTATTTGTAAAATATATCGTGTGTAATAAATAACTGATGCAATAACTATATCCATATAGACACCTAGCATCGCCCAAACAATAAGTATTGCAAGAAAATTTCGATTCTTCAAGAGTTTTTTCATTATATTGAAAAATCTTACCTTCTCTTTGTGTTGGGCTTCGCTTTTTAAAACTTGTTCAATCATTTCCTTGTCTTCACGAACCCCAGGAATCCCTAATACTATAAAGGGGAGGGCGATCAACACAATAATTAAGCTCGCTGTAAAAAAGCTTGATTTATCTCCAAACACGATAACCAATGGTGGGAACACAATACCGAAGAATTGCATTGCCGTCCATCCAACTAGGTTCATCCCGGTAACATAACGACGATCTCTATCAGTACGGAATTTTTGAGGATATAATGCCGAATAATTTAGCGAAAAGGCCGTATAAAACCATTCATATGCACAAAGAAACAATATGAGCC
>JAHLWH010000080.1 GCA_019058015.1 Promethearchaeota archaeon
CTGCAACTTTCTCACCTTCTTCAACATCTGATCCACCAACAAAATAAACGGTTGGAGCATTTGGTTTTCGTGAAAACATAGCATCTTGGACCAATCTAGCGACTCTATCAGCCGTAATGTTGCAAAAAGGAATAACAACATTAAACCCTGCATCATAGGCCATATTAATATCAAAAGGTGATGCATATTCATCAGTATCAAAAAAATACAAAATACTTTCCGCCTTCACTTTTTTCTTTATCTTTATCGGGATTATTTCGAGAACAGATGTATTTACTAATTCTTTTACCGAAGAAATATCATCATGAAAATCTTTAGCAACTTTTTTGATATTTATTTGTTCAATGTCAATTCCAAGATCTTCTGCTAAAGTCGAAATGCCATCAAAATGCCTTTTGTCACAAATAAATAATGCCTTCAAGTGTTTTTTCTCCATTTTTTTTCCTAATTCAAGAATTCCCATCATCATCCAAGATTCGCGGATTTTATATCTTATCTCATCTTCCTGCTTATTATATTCTTCGCGTAAATGTTCTCTCCACATCATTAATTGTTGATAATGTGGATCATTTGGATGAACTCCGCCTTTTTCTTTTAATTCCCTAATCTCCGAAGTAAATTTCTCTATAAGTTCTTTACTACCATTCAATCCCGAGGAGATATAATTTAGAGCATTCTCAGGGATGCCTATCATTTTGTAGGGTATCTCATTTTTTCTGAATAAATCTACAAATTCATCCTCATAAAGCAGCTTATCATTTGACCTCATCCCTTTATCCTCTACTACAAAATCAGGATTGTATTTCTTCACCAAATTTTCAGTAAATTCCATATATTCCTTAGAAACAAAAAATATATTTGCAGCAATGGCTTCTTCCCCTGTCGGCTCTTCCAACGACCAATCTATTGGAAATTCACTCTCAACTAATACTAACTTAAGAGTCTTATTTTTTAAAGGTTTTAATTCTAAAGATTGCATTTTTTAAAAATTACCTCTTATTTTTTAATTAATTTGTGTCGAATGCTGTTCTATTTTTTTTAAAATTTTATTTACATTTATTACTTCAATATTTATTCCTAAATCATCTGCTAGAGATTTTATTCCATCAAAATGTTTTTTATCACAGATAAATATTGCTTTTAAATGCTTTTTCTCAATCTTCCTTGCTAAATCAAGAATCCCCATCATCATCCAAGATTCACGGACTTCATATCTTATCTCATCTTCTTGATTAGAATATTCGCCCTGTAAATAATCCCTCCACACAACCAATTGCTGAAGATTAAAATCGTTAGGATGAAAACCACCCTTCTCTTTCAAATTCTCAATTTCTGCTCTAATCTCTTTTAGAAGTCCTACATTTCTATCAATCGTTGAAGCAAGATAACCTAAAGCATTCTCGGAAATATCAACCATTTTATATCGAATGTTATATTCTCTGAATAAATCTACTAAAGCATCATCATATTGTAAATCATCACTTGAGCGCATTCCTTTCTCTTCCACTATAAAATCTGGTTTGTGATTTTTTACTATATCTTCAATAAACTGCAAATATTTCTTAGACATAATAAATAATTTTGCAGCAATAGATTCTTCCTTTGAAGATGCTTCCAATGACCAATCTATTGGAAATTCACTCTCTACTAATAACAATTTAAGAGTCTTATTTTTTAATCTTTCTAATTCTAATACTTGCATTTTTTACTTACCTCCTGTTTAAGTTAAAATTAAAATTGAATTTTTTTTCATAATTTTGTTTGTCTCAAGATTAATAACCTTGATATTTTGAGATTCAAATAACTTTTTCAATTCAGAAAACAATTCTTTACGGGTAAAATGAATAATACTAATCTCATCGTCATTAATCATCTTAATTATATCTAATACCTTTTTTATGATCCATAAAGGTGTTAGCTTTAAATCTAAATGATTTTCTTTGTCTTTTACTTCACTTTTTAAGAGATGAATCCATGAGTTCAGATTTTGAGTCTTTAATGACTCTTTCTCGGCGGGATCTGAACAGAGTTTCTCATATTCTCCTTGTAATTCCTCAATTTGTTCTTTTTTTTCTGAGATTTCATTTAATAAATAAATTTTAGCGTAGTCAGGGATATTAACATAATAATATGGTATCCCAAAATTATCAAAAAATTGTGCTAAAGGAGTCAGGTAAATCTTTTTTAAATCATCATCACTTAAATCAATCGTAGCAAAATTGAATTTTTGTTTTCTTAAGAGAACCAATAAATTTTCATGTTCTGCGTCAGATAATTCTTTATTATCCTTTTCTATTAGATATAAAGAAATTTTTTTATCTTTTATCGGTTTTAATTCCAATACTTCCATTTTTTTTACCCATTCCAAATTTTTATATATTCTGAAATTTTTTTTTACTATTTAATTGATTTAAATGCAATAATTTAATTTATTTGATAAGAGGAATTTTAGACAACTTGACTAATTAATTTATCAACTTAACCATTTTTTTTATCAAAAATTAAAAAATCTTCTTTTTAAAACTAATTATAAAATAAATATGACAAAAAAAGTTTGATAAAATTGACAATTTAAATAATCAAGCAAACAATTTTTTTTATCATTAATTAAAATATGCTTTCTATTAATTAAAAATAAAATAAAAAAAAAAGTGAGTTTGAATTTAGTGAGATATTACAATTTTTTTGCCAAATAATATTTCTTTTGCAATTTCAAAAGCAATGTTATAATCGAATATTTTCTTTCCTTTGGTTTTAGTAGCTTCTCTAAGAATAGAACCTTCAGTTGTCGATTTTAAATGGCCTATTCCTAATGCCCCAATTCCAAAAATTCCGGGGTAAATTTCTTCATTATCATGTTTTGGTTTTATACCTTCAATTCCGTACGGCGGAACTAAATTAATGTCTATTACGATTTTATTTTTTGGTAATTTGCTCATCAATTCTTCTGATAAGATTTGAACTCCTGCAGCTGCTAAAGACCAGATTATATCAGCATCTTTTACTATTTCAAATTTTTTCTCATCCGTTATTGCGAATTCTCCAATGATTTCAGAAGCGTTTTTTCCTGCCTCTTTAGTTAATTCTTTTGCAAGCTGCTTTACAGCTTTTTCACTTCCCTTATCCCATGTCTCAACTAAAACTGTTTCACAATTTTGTTTTGCCGCAATTATTGCTGCAATTCGCCCGACAGGGCCAGTTCCTAATACGACCGCTTTTTTTCCTGAGATATTACTTATCCCGCTTTTCATTGCCGCTTCCAGAGTTTTCGCGACTATTGCCGAAGCCGTAGTGTGAGATCCTCGTGGATCTATGATCACAGGGACTTCGAAAGGTGGTACTAAGGAACCCACGACTTTTTTCGCAATTTTTTCACCTTCCGCTACATTCGCCCCACCAATGAAAAAACTGGTCGGAGCTTTTGGCTTTCGCGAGAATATCGCATCTTGCACAAGTCTTGGCACTTGTTCAACCTTTACATTACTAACGGGAATAACTACATCAAACCCCGCATCGTATGCCATATTAATATCAAAGGGAGACGCATGCTCATCTGTATCTAAAAAATACACAATTTTTTCTAGACTATCTTTTTTCTTTATTTTAACGGGAGCAACTTCCATAATTGATACCTTTACAAATTCTTTTATCGTATTTGGCTTCTCTAAATCTCCAATATTTAAAATATTTTTCTTAACTTCAAATTTTTGAATTTCTACTCCTAGGTCATCTGTAAGGGTTGTAATACCATCAAAATGCCTTTTATCACAAATAAATAGACATTTTAATTTTTTCTCTTTTTGTTCTTTTGCCATATCAAGAATCCCCATCATCATCCAAGCTTCACGGATCTTATATCTTATTTCTTCCTCTTGATTTTCGTATTCCACCTGTAAATATTCTCTCCACGTTATTAATTGCTGAAAATAATAATCATTGGGATGAAACCCTCCCTTTTCTTTAATCTTTATAATTTCTGCTTTAATTCCCTTTAAAAGTTCCACGTTTTTGTCTATTGTCGAAGCAAGATATCCAAGTGCGTTCTCATTGATATCAACCATCTTATAAGGTATTTTAAAATCTCTAAATAAATCAACAAAAGCATCATCATAATGTAATTTATCACTAGAACGCAATCCTTGTTCTTCAACTACAAAATTTGGTTTATGTTTCCGTAATATATTTTCAATAAGTTTTAGATAATCTTTTGACATAAAACTGAAATTTAAAGATTGTTCAAGCTGCTCTTTTGTTGGCTCCAACCACCAACCAATTGGAAACTCACTTTCTATTAATATTATTTCTAATTTTTTATTTTTTAAAGGGTTTATTTCTAACACTTGCAATTTTTTTTACCTCCTATTTTATGATTTGATTTGAAATTATTACTTTATTCTTAGCATCAAAAGTTCGATCTGAAACTCCAGTGCTAAAATTATTTATAATAACATTTATTTTGAGTTCTTGAAACAATTTTTGTAATTCAGGAACTAATTCTTCTGGACTAAAATGTAAAATAATTAAGGAATTTTTCTTATAAGTTCTTGCCCTGTCCAATATTTTTTTAACGATCCATTGAGGCTTAACTTTTAATTTTATATATTGTTCTTTATCATTAACTTCCTCTTTTAATAAATCAATCCAAGATTTTAAATTTTGCCCCTTAAATGATTCTTTTCCAGAGGGATCATTGGATAAACTTTCATATTCTGATTCTAATTCCTTAATTTGTTCTTTTTTATCGGATATTTCTCCCAATAAATAACCTTTTGCGTATTCGGGAATGTCAATACCGATAAATTCGATTGAAAAATCTTCTAAAAATTTCGCTATGGGTGAATTATTTAATTGTTTTAAATTTTTACCCAATAAGTCAATAGTAGCAAAATCAAATGTATAATTTTTTAAAAAGTTCTCGAAAATTTTTGCTTTTACGTGCGATATTTTATAATCTTCTTTCTCTATTATATAAAGAAAAATTTTTTTATTTTTTACCGGCTCGATTTCTAAAACTTCCATTTAGTCAAGGACCGTTTGTTTAATTATTTAATTATTTTTTATTTTTTATTTTACCCAGTAATTCACCTTAATAATAAATAAAAATAATTTGATAAAAAGAGTTATCTCTATTTTAACAACTAATATTGTCAAAATATAGAATTGACAATTTCCATTATCATAAGTGATTTATCAACTTATCTTTATTTTAGCAAGTTATATCTAAAAAGAATTGAAATACATCTTTTTTTCTTTCATTTTTATGTGGTTTTAAAGAAAAAAATTGTCTTTTTAATAACTTGAATTTTCTTTTTTTTTTTTTAACTAATTTTATTTTCAGTTTTAAAATGAGAATAATTACATTTTGAAGATTTTTGATCAGTAAGATTTTTATTTTTGATAACTTTATTTGTCATAGTGAAAATCATAATTATTTTTTTTAATAATATTTATTTTCGGTTTTCGACAAAGAATTATAATTTTCCAGATAATGATTTGTAAAAATAATTAAAGGGAGATTAGAAATATGGATATATATTCAATTTTATCTCATCCATTTAGGAGGAAGATTTTATTACTTCTTGATAAAGAAGGTTATATCTCTTACACAGAATTGATGGATAGGTTAGGTTTAGAGACTACTGGGCAATTAAATTTTCACCTTAAAAAACTTGGGACTTTAATAAATAAAGATAAAAAATCCTATTTTCTCACGGAGGACGGAAAACGAGTTATAAATTTAATGAATATTGATAAAAAAATTTTGGCAGGTGAGGATATTGAATATTTGGATAAGGTTGGTAGTGAGATTAATCGAGTGGGGGTTATTATTTGTAAATGCAATACTGAAATTTCTAATCTTATAAGTATTAATGCACTTGAAAATTATATTAAAAGAATTCCCAATGTAGTTGCTGTGAAGATTTTTGATAATCTTTGCCAAGAGAAAAATTTAGAAAAGATTACTAAATGGTCTAAAGATAATTATTTGAATAAGATTGTTATTGCTGCGTGTTCTCCAAAAACTCATTTGCATATATTTGAAAGAATTTTTGATGGAGTTATTGATAAAGTTAATATTGAAATTGCTAATATTAGGGAGCAATGTTGCTGGGTGCATCTAAAAGAACCTACTTTAGCGTTAAAAAAAGCGCAAATTTTGATTGAGGCAGCGGTTGAACGAGTTGCGCTTCAAAAAGATGTTCAAGTAAAAACTGTTAAAATTGAAAAAAGTTGTGCCATTTTAGGTGGTGGAATTGCTGGAATGACACTTGCATTGAATTTATCAAGAGCAGGAATTAAAGTCTATTTAATTGAAAAAACTCCAACATTAGGTGGTAAAATTGCCAGGTGGAGTAAAATTTATGGAATGGGTGATTGTTCAATTTGTCTTATGTCAGAAATGATAGGTGAGGTTGTTAAAGAAAAAAATATCGAAATTTTAACTAATACTGAAATAGAAAAAGTATCAGGTGAAGTAGGAAATTTTTCAATTGATTTGGTTAAAAAACCCCGATATGTTGATGAAAAGAAATGTACTGGATGTAAAAGATGTATTGAAATTTGCAGTATAGAAAAAAGTAATCAATATGAATTTGGATTAACAGCAAGGAAGTTAATTTATATTCCTTATGTTCAATCTTATCCATATGCTCCAGTGATTGACCAAGAAGATATTGAAACTTGCCGACAATGTAGAATTTGCGAGCGAGCTTGCAATAATAATGCGATTGATTTGGATCAGAAATTTGAAAAAATAAGGATTAGAGTTGGAACAAAAGTAATTGCAATTGGTGCGGATTTTTATTCTGAATTAAAACCTTATAACCATAATCCACAAAATGACGTAATTATATCTCCGGAATTTGAACGTATCTTATCAGCGGATGGTCCAACGGAAGGTAAAATTTTGAAATTATCTGATGGAAAACCACCGAAATCAATCTCAATAATTCAAGGTTTAGGTCCATTTGATTATTTAGCGGAATATTGTGGTACTCTCGCCATAAAGTATTTAGAATCTATTTATTCACAACTTCCTGATTGTAAAATTAACATATTTTTTGATTTAAATAAAATTAAGAAATCTACTGGATTTATGTTAGATCCATCTGATGAAAGATTTCATTATTATGAAAATATTGAAATCATAGAGAAAGGAAATAAGAAAATAATAATTTCTGATTCAGAGCAGTATCCCTCCGATATGATCGTGTTAAATGTCAATTTTGTTCCAAATAAAGATTTAAAAGAACTTCGAAAGACTTTAGATTTTACATTAGACGATCATGGTTTTATGAGTGAGGAAACGCTGGCATCCGGTATTTTTGGTGTTGGTTCAATTAAAGGTCCATTAGATTATAATTCAGTGATCTCATCTTCCAATGATGTAGCTATTAAAATTATTTCATTGTTATCAAATGATTATTTAATTACAGAATTTAGCGGTATCGAAATCAAAGAAGAGAATTGCGGATTGTGTGGTTTATGCATATTATCTTGTCCTTACAATGCAATCACAATTGAGGCAGATAAAATTGCGATTGATAAATTCAAATGTAAAGGATGCGGAACGTGTGTAAGTGTTTGTCCCACAAATGCACTTGACTTAAACATTGATACTACTGAGAAGATACTAAAATCAATTGAGGTATTTTCTAAATTCAATTTACGACCAAAAATAATTGCATTCTGCTGTCGTTCTTGTGGATATGGTGCAGCCGATGAAGCTGGCTTAAAGAAACTTTCCTATAATCCCAACATCTTTATTATTAAAGTTCCATGCACAGGGCGGGTAGATACGAGTTTAATTTTTAAATCTTTCGAATTAGGATTTGATGGAGTAATGATTATTGGTTGCAGAAAAGATTCCTGCCGATATATAAATAGTGTAGATCAAGTAAGACAAAAAGTTAAACTTTTAAAAGAAGTTTTAGGTCCTATTGCTGAAAATCGAATAATTCGTAAATCATTAAGCGCAGTTGAGGGCAATAAATTTGCAGAGATTGTAAATTCTTTTTATGAAAGATTATCAGAGGAGATTAAAAATGAAACCTAATTTCTTAATCGAATCATTGACTTCTTGTAGTGGTTGTATCTCAACAATGATTTCATTAGATATTTTTCCTCAATTTCTTGATAAGGTAAATCTCGTTCGTTGTTCATTTATGAGAGATGAAAATAATATCTCTGAAAATGATATCGCTTTAATTGAGGGATGTGTTTCAGAGGAAAAACAAATCGATATTCTTAAAAATATTCGGAGTAAATCCAAGAGAGTAATTGCTTTAGGAACTTGTGCTGCTTTTGGTGGAATGCTTGCACTTTCCACTGTAAAAGAAGCAGAACCCATATCCAATTATATAGAAGTAGATGGAATAATTCCTGGATGTCCACCACCTTCTAAATTATTAGGCAATTGTATTATTAGACTGCTAGAAAATAAAGAGATTATTTTGCCTGAAAAAAATGTTTGTGCAGATTGCGAATTTAGAACTGATAATATTGAAAGCAAATTTATGAAACGAATTAATAAACTAATGCCTAGAGAGTATAACTTAGATATCGAAAATAAAGATAAACGTTGCTTTTTAGAAAGAGGAATTTTATGTTTGGGACCAATAACTAGAGATGGTTGTGAATCTAAGTGCATTAAATTGAACCTTCCTTGTGATGGGTGCATGGGACCAATTAAAAACGATTTTACCTCTAATGCCATTAATTTTTTGAGCACTGTAAATCTTGCCAAAGGTCTAAGGAAATATAAAGGAATTTTCTATCGTTATTCAAAACCAAAAACCAAGAGGTAAAAAATTATGAAGAAAGTAGTTGATGTATGCACCCGGGTTGAAGGACATGGAAATATAAAAATTTTACTTCAGAAAGATGAAATTACAAGTGTGAATTTTGATCTTGAGATATTTCGAGCGTTTGAAAATTTATTACTTGATAAGAGGTTGATTGATGTTCCTAGAATTGCATCAAGAATATGTGGATTGTGTCACGCATCACAGACAATAACTAGTTGTAAAGCAATAGAGAGTATGTATGAAGTCGAACCCTCCAATCAATCAGTTCTTTTGAGACGACTATTAATGATTGGTGAGTTGATAAAATCTCATTCTATGCATTTCTTTTTTCAAGCATTTCCCGACCTTTTTGTAATTTTGGATAAACAACCAAAACCACTCTCACTGAATGAATTAATCCATTTTGATCCTAAATTAACTTCAAATATGTATGAATTAATAAAAATCGGCAATGAAATTGTGAATTTATTTGGTGGAAGATCTGTTCATTTAATAACACCCATTATCGGTGGTGTTTTTTTTTCTCTATCCAAAAAAGAAATAAATATTGCACGGAAATATCTGCAAAATTCTATAAATAATTTAAAATGGATTATTGAGCGATTCCAAGAGATATTTTCTCAATTTGATCCTCCTGATGTTTATTCCTTACCAAATCCTGCTTATATGGGAATGCATAATGATGAGAAATATGACCGGTATAATGGACTCTTACGATTAGCACAAAATAATAAAATTATCGCAGATTTTCCCGTATATAAACATTCGCAATATTTTGATAAGCAGGAGGATATACGTGGAATTGATTTCTATTTAAAAAACGACCAAAACATTCTTGTTGGCCCACTCGCACGATATAAAATAATTAATGATTATGGAATAGATGAACTGCAATCCTATATTGGACTTTTTAATAAAGAATGGCAAAATAGTATTTTATTCTCAAACGTTATCAGGCTAATAGAAATGATGTTTGTTTCTTACGAAGGGTTATCAATTCTAGACGATACTGAATTGACACAAAAAAATGAAATTAATCCTATTAATTTTTTAAGAAATAATGAAGGACTCGGCATGGTTGAAGCACCTCGAGGAACTCTCATACACTATTATCATGTAAATAAAAAGAGATTAATTGATAAAGTGAAGCTTTTTATTGCAACTGAAATTAATTTGCCAATTATTGATGAAATCCTAACAACACAAAGCCAAAAATTGTATGAAAGAACTGGTGATTTTAATCAGATAAAAAAACAAGCGCAAATGATTATAAGATCGTTTGACCCCTGTATCTCTTGCGCAACTCATTAAATTTATTTTTAAGTATAGAATATACTATTCTCTTATAATTAAGAAATGACAAATTATTTTTTGTTTATTTTTAAGCAATTTGGAAAAGAAGAATATCGTGCTAAAAAGCATATTAAATCAATTAGGATTAGAGAATTTTATCATAGGAATTATGCTGATTGAGGTAAGCTTATGGTTGGATTAAAAACTAAAATTTCTAAAGAAAAATTAAGACTTCTTATCATATTTATTCTGTTATCTGCTTCACTTTTTTTACAATATTATTTTCAATTTATTCTAAAAATAAGCATTATTTTTTCCCATTTCTTTTATATCCCTATTATTTTTGCATGTCTTTGGTGGAAAAACAAAGGCTTGGTTGTACCAATCTTTCTCTCTGGATTACTCATTTTCTTTCCCATTTTAAGTGGATTGGATATGTTTTTTAATAATCTTATTGAAAATATTTTTCGAGCTGTCTTAATTTTATTTATTGGTATTGTAGTTGTCATTTTAAGCAAGCAAATCTTAAAGGCAGAAAATAAATTAAAAGAACGAGTTAAGGAACTTAATTGTTTATATAATATTATTGAATTGATTAAAAATCCAAACATATCAATTGAAGAAATTCTATTAGAAACTCAAAAGCAAATTCAAAATGCCTGGAAATTTCCGGATATGATATGTTCAAAAATAGTTTTTGATAAAAAAGAATATTTAACAGACAACTATAAAAAAACCCCTTGGAAATTAACAGTTAAAAATTTAATAAAGGATAAGGAATTAAGTATTTCTGTACATTATCTCAAGGAAAAACCCTTCCTTGAAGAAGAAAAGAATTTATTAGAGAAAATTGCTGAACAGTTAAAAGCTATTTTTGAATTTAAGTTATTAATGTAATTTTCTTTGAGATTAAATTTATTAATCTTTAAAATAAAACCAAAAAAAATAGCTAATAATAAAGTTTGGTAATTATTCCTCCTCTTCCTTAAATATTTCCTCTACTTTATCGTTAGAATCTCTGAAAGGATGTAGAGCTCCTGACCAATCTAAAAGATGAGGTCTATGCTTTTCCTCAAACCATTCAACAAATTCTTTTAAAAGACTACGGTCTTCTAATGATTGTTTTCCTTTTACAAATAATGCTGAGAAAATATACTGCCCATATTCAATCAAAATTTTAATATCTCCATGGTCAATCGTCTTAAGCAATTCTGAACTCTTTGTTGTCTCTTTAATAAAAGCGGTAATGGCCGTAAACATTCCAGCAATTAAACCAGAATCCGCATAATCTACACCTTTGAAGTTGTAACTGAATATATCGCGTCCATCAGAGTAAATTACATATAATCCTTGCAGCTCGACTTTTTCATATTCATATGTGAATTCTGGAATCCAAAAAGAGATTTTTCCATTATAAAATAGATATTTTAAAGTAAAATAAAATCTCCGCATTTCTTCCTTCTCTATTGGTCTAATTTCTTTCAAAAATTTATTGTTCTTGATCTTTTCTAACAATTCTTTAACTTCTTCTCTTTCTTCAATTTTTTCTTCCTTAACTTCTGATTCAGGAGTTTTAACCACTAAATATCGATAGAGATCCGTGCGGTATGCCTCATATTTTGGAAATTCGGAAGTTCTTGAAAAAGATATCTTTTCAACTATTTTTTCTCCCTTAAGAACATTTTTAACAATAAAGATTTTATTTAAATAATATAAAATTAATCCCCAGATTAAGAGATTAAAAACATAGCGTGTATAAGTGAATGGAATCGCTATAATTTCTAATAATGGAAATTCACCTAGGTTGACTTTAAACAATACAGTCCTTATTGTGTAAATATCTTTATCAAATAATGAAAAATAAGCTGATGCACCAGTAATCCAATAATCTTCCGGAGCAAAATTGATTGGGGGGTAAAAACCTACAAACCTAATTAATATTGAGATTAAAATGACAATCCCTAGAAAGATAAAAGATGTTATGGCTATCTTTTTTATAAATTGCATACTTCTCGCGAAAAGATATGCAAAAAGGATAACAGAAAAAATTAAAATAAATGTATTTATGATATTAAATAGATCCAATCTTAACGCATCTTCTAAAAATATAATATTTCCATAAGTAATATCAGCTTTTAATAGTAGTTCGTCAAAATATTCTTGACTTATAATTATTCCTATCTGTATTGGATTAATTAAAAATTGGTAAATAATAAGAAAAATAAGACAGCCTCCTACTCCAATAACTAAAGGAATATACCAATTTGTCCAATCTATCTTTCTTTTCTTTGTTTTTGCTTTTTTCCATAAATCAACTAACTTTATAAAAATTAAAATAGCAATAGGTTGAAAAATTTTATGGAATAAAATAAATATTCCAGCACCCATCATAAAATATGCGAAGAAATAAAGTATGAAAACGTAATTTGTAGTAGGATCCGCTAAAAATAATAAAATACTTAAAAGGGATATTGGAGTTCCTACTTGAAACAAACTTCTAAATGTATCTTCTCTCAATTTTTCTCCAATATATGCTCCTTTAAAGGAAATTTTACTACTATACACCAAGTGAATCCCAACTAATAGTGTAGCAATATATACAAATAAAATTTCCACAAACCATCCCATAGTTGTTTCCCCAGTGGTTAAATCAATACTCTCTAAACCTAAAAGTTCGATTATGACGGATAATAAGTATAGAGATATTGGCAAAAGAACAATTAATAATTTTAAGAGTTGTTTTTCTTCCGACCAATCACCTTTTATTAGTCCCTCTTTTATCATATCAGAAGGACTTTTTTTAAATTCAAAAGTTAGATCGGCAAGTTTATCCCTCATAGCTCCCGGTTCTTTTCGTAATTTTCTCCATAATATAAGAAACGATAAAAATGGTCCCACCAGAAAGATAAATGTCAAAGTTGCAAAAGGATATTGCAAAAAATAACCAATTAGAGATATCATGTGAGAAAATATAAAAAAAAACGCTAAAAATATATTTCCTTGCTCTTCAGGATGTAATTGAAGCTCCTTAGGATCAATGTCTGTTTGAAACATAATTGGTAAAATCCAATATACTAGAAAGAAGATAACAATTCCTAAGAAGACTCTTAAATATAATTTTCCAATTAATCTTTTATAAATAAAAGGAATTGGAATTGCCAAAAAAATGATTGGTAGCCCATTTAATAACAATAAATAAAATATTTCTATCGTTTCCATTTATAATACCTTATTTTTTATATTAAATTAATTATAATATACGTTAATTATTTACGTGATTATATAAATATTTGCTGATAATTGGATGAATAACATAGGAATAATCTCAGATAAAGACTTTGAAATGTTAAATGAACCACCTTTTCCCCGACCTTATTTTGAAGCTTTTGAAACACCTTTAAGAATTAAATGCATTAAGGATTACTTTGAAAAAGAGAAATTATTTGAAGATAATAGGATAAAAAAGATTCCAATAAGAAATCTCGAAAAGATTGAGACAATTCTTGAATTAGTTCATACTAAATACCATGTTGATTCAATAAAATATTTTTCAAATTTAGCTTCTGGAAGTGTTGGTGAAACTGTATTCATTACTGAAGAGACATTTAAATTAGCAAAAAAGGCAATTGAAGGAACAATTACTGCTTTTAATTCCGTCATATCTGGAGAAGTTAATCAATCATTTGCTTTCATAAGACCCCCGGGTCATCATGCACTAAGAGATGTAGCTTCAGGTCTGTGTATTTTTAATAATATCGCAGTAGGTATTCAATATTTAAGAAAAATAAAAAAAAATGCGAAAAAATTCGCCATTATTGATATAGATAATCATTATGGAGATGGAATCGCCAAATTTTTTTATGAAGACCCAGAGGTCCTTTATTTTTCAATTCATGAGTATGATTTTGATCAAGGGGAACTGGGTTTTATTCATGAGCTTGGAAATAATGAAGGTTTAGGCTATAACATTAATTTTCCAATACCTCCCAAAACTACTGATAAGTATTATTTAGAGTTTTTTGATATTTTAGAGGCAGTGTTTTCAGAATTTAAACCTGAAATAATAATTGTTGCCTGCGGATTTGATTGTCACTACACCGATCCCATCGGAAATTGTTTGCTTACAGCGAATTCCTACATCAAATTTACTCAAAAATTATTAATACTCGCAAATAATGTATGTAATGGGAAGATCTCATTTATCCTCGAAGGAGGATATAGCTTAAGTGCATTACCAATATGTTCTTACTCTATAGTTAAAACACTACTAGGTGATATGGTTAATCTACCTTCTCAAGAAAAAATAGAATTTCCCGAGGATTTAGATATCTCAAAAGTAATTGCTAAAGTAAAAGGGGAATTAAATAATCTATTAAGAGATTATTGGTCAAATATTTCCTAGCACCTATTGATAAAAATAAGAAATTGTAATGCATTGCATCAACTTAATAAAATGAAAAAAATAAAAATAAAATTTTTATTCTTTACAATTTCCTTTTTAATTTTTTTGTATATTCTTGCACGTTAAATAACGCATCACGAGGACCGGCTTGAGGACTAATATAACACATTAATGCAGCGTTGTTATCACCTGTTGGGCAAATTATAATATGCCCCTTTCCTTTAATATTAGTTGCGATTTTTCGTTCAGGAGTATTCTCAACAACCATAAAATTAATCCCCTGTAATGAAATTCTTCCAACTCCACTTGTGGCTTGAATTAAGTTCAATATACCCGATAAATCTTGTGATAAATCCCAGTTCTCCGTTTGAAAACTTATTTGATTATTACTACCAATTAAAGCTACCCCTATTACATTTGGTTCTTCATTTAATAAGTCACTTATAATAGTACTAATCTCACTAGGCAATACATCTCAACCCTTTTGAATTTTTCTATTAATGAATATTGATAACTAAAAATTATTTTAAAACTCTTTTATTACCTATTGCTTAAATATATAAAATACATCATTCTTTAATTTAATATATTCAAAAATATATAGGAACCAACACTAAAGAAAAATAATTCATAAAATTTTTAAGTGACTATTATGGCTTTACGATTGTGGAAAAAGGCAGTTGTCCTTACTCTTCGAAGTAAAAGAAGGTTTACTGTCTTTACGTTAATGTATACGGGACTAATTATTTGGTCTTCATTTTCATTAGATTTAACTCCGTCCTTGGGAGACATTGGACTTACCTCATTTTTTATTGCAATGGGCATCTCAATATTCCTATCGCTTTTATATGCCTGGATAATTACGAATTATAGAAGACGTGAAATAGCTACACTCAAATGCATTGGTTGGACCAATAAAAATTGTCAAGCGATCATTATAGGCGAAATTCTATTTACTACATTAAGTGGATTTATTATCGTGATTGAAATTTTATTTCACATAGTAGCATTTTTAGGATATTTCCATTCTGCATATAATCCCACTTTTGCTGCATCAGGATTACCTTTAATCTCTCTCAGTTCTGTGTTTGTTACATTTATCTTATTCATTTTAGTTCAATTAATTGGTATCTTTTTAGGCACAAGGAGAGTTTTAAAGGTCAGACCTATAATAGCTTTAAGGAAGGTAGGAACTTAAAGAGGTGAATATGATGGTAGATATGGATGTTATGATTAAGACTGAAGAAGTAAATAAAGAATATAGAAGAGAAGGTGCAATTATTAGAGCACTTATCGATATCAATTTGGAAATTAAAGAAGGAAAATTCGTAATCATACAAGGACCCACTGCTTGCGGAAAAAGCACACTTTTAAACGTATTATCAGGTCTAGATTTACCCGATAGTGGGAAGGTTGTATTAGATGGTGAAAATATTTCCCGCTCAACAGAAGATCGTCTTTCCCGAATTCGTAGAAGAAAAATTGGCTTTGTCTTTCAAGATTTTAATTTAATCAATAATTTAACCGCTATTGAAAATGTAGAATCCACTTTATGGCCAACAGTATTACGCAATAAAGAAATTGAAAATAGAGCTATTTCTGCTTTACGTGATGTAGATCTATTGGAGAGAAAAGACCACTTTCCTGTCCAAATGTCTGGTGGTGAGAAACAAAGAGCTGCAATCGCCCGAGCAATAGTACATCGGCCTCGAGTGATTCTAGCTGATGAACCGACCGGGAATTTAGATCCAGATTCTGAAACAATGATAATGAATCTTCTCAAAAAAATAAATAAAGACTATGATACTACGATGATTATTGTAAGCCACCGAGACCTATCTAAATATTGTGACATATTGATCAAAATGGATAAAGGAAGAATCGTTTCCGTAAAATAAAATCTATTTTCCTTATTTTTTCATTGATATATAAAAGATAAGTGAAATTAAATACTATGATTTTTTTAATATAGATAATAAAAAGAACTAATTTTTGATGGGAGAAAAAATGGGATTAAAAAGAGTAATCTGTTCGGGCTGTTTGGGGATGTTATGCCTCATCCCGATGGCTTTTATTAGTTTTATATTTTTAGACCTTGGATCGGCTATTACCGGCGGAGTACTTACGAATATGGGTGATGCATTAGTGTCTCTTGGTTCTCTTCCTCTGTTAGGTCCTATAGGGCCCTTAATACCAATATTAGGGGGTGCTGCTTTTGGAATCATTTTGCTAATGCTCTTTCCGCTAGATTGGGTTCTTATTTATAGACCTGACGAACCTATGATGATGCTGGCAATAATTCTACCTTGGATATTATGCTGCACACTCACAGCAGCTATTTTCGCACATAGCCCAAAAGGAGGTCTTACAACCTCTGTAGCTATAGGTTTGGGCTATATGATACCAACTGTAGTAATTTATCTTTTAATACCTGTAATTGTTAATATGCTCATCAGTGGAATGCTTGGTGGAGCACTGCCCATTGATTTAAGTTTTATAACTGAATTAATTGATTCTGTATTTGTAGGTCTTACTGACCGACCGTTTGTATTAGCCGTTATAACAGCAATTTTAGAAGGATGTTTAATAGGAGGAGTTTTCGGAGCGTTCATTGGAAGTCTTAAATATAAACCAGAGGGTGCGGAAGGAAAAGTTAAGAGTTATGCAGAACCGGAATTTGGCACTGCTGAAAAAGGTGAAGTGAAGAAGAAAGTAGCAATCGAATCCACTGAAGCCACAAACTTTTGTATGCAATGTGGAGCTAAACTGGAACCAGGAGATACATTTTGCACTAATTGTGGGGCTAAAGTTTAAAGAATAAGTCAATAAACCAATAATTATTTATAAAAATATTAAGATTCAATATTTTTTCTTTCTTTTTTATTTTTTCAAACAAAAATTTCCTTTAATTAATCGAGTTCGAATGTTAAAATATCTTTTTAATTTTTAAATTTATATAGAATTAAATAATATCTATTCATAAAATAAATCAAGTAGATAATATATTTAATGTGATGATTAAATGTCTAGGAGAATAAAAGGTATTATTGTAAGTAGGTTAATAGTCCTTGTGTCCATTTTTTTAGTTCCAATTATAATTTTCTTAATCTTTTCTCTTGCACCATTCCAATTAACATGGGCTGACGAACAAACTCAATTTATTTTATTGCAAATATTGATCCCCTTAGTTTTTAGCATTTCTTGGGTATATTTTTTATTAATTTTTGCAAATCGAACTGCTACTTCAATAGATATGATGGATAAAACAATTGGAGTAGTTCCCTTAAGATTGAAATTCTTCTATGGTCTTAATGCATTATTCATTTTACTAATTTTTATTTACCCATTAGTTACCCCCATTATTTCAGTTTTAGCATTCGCATCGTTTGCATGGCGTTTAACTACTTTTCGACGAGAAGAATGGGATTCACAATCTAAAACTTCTTTATTAACTAAAATCGCGATTATAATTGCTATTATTCTCCCAGTTGTTTGCGGGATTATTATCATTCCTGAAATTATCACATTATCAATATATTTATGGAGTAATATTTGGGATCCATTATTAGATTATATATATATAATTTCAAGAGCATTATGTACTGCACTTGCTTTTGGTTCTTTAATCATTTTATTTAAGAAGTCGGGTATAAGTGAATACGAACAATTCTATATGAGACCAGATGAAGCTAGCTTTTTCATGGGTGTAAAAGTTTTTGACGCTTTTTGTTTTCTATTCTTTATATTTTTAGAATTTTTCCAAATTCCGATTATTGATTTCTTTTATTATGCAGGATTTGTTATTGTGTGTTTTGTTGCATTAGCTAATTTAATTAAAGGAAAGATGGAAGATAGATCATTCAAATCATACATTTTAGGATACCTAATCGCAATAGTATTTATGGGTTCAAGCCTATTTACCTATGATATTGGAC
>JAHLWH010000081.1 GCA_019058015.1 Promethearchaeota archaeon
AATGTAGGGCACAGAATGCGCGAGTTCTAATGCACGTTCAGCTGTCACCATCATAGCGGCCGCTACCATGTCGATCGTACCTGCTTTACAAGATTCAATTAGGAGATCAAAGCCTATATTTTGCATCTCAAGCGTAACATTGAGTTCATCTGCAATCATTTTTGATAGAGCGATGTCGAAACCAGTCCATTCATCCGTAGTTATGTTGTATAGCTCGAAGGGTGGCCAAGGTGCATCAGTTCCAACAATCAGTTTGCCTCTCGCCTTAATCGTATCGACTAGCGTTACACGTGGTGGTGCAGGTAGTAATGCGGGTATGAACCATCCAGCAGCGAACCCTGCCACTATGCAGACAATCACTACTATTGCTGTAATTCCTTTCTTCATTTTTATTTCATTTTATTTTGTTTTGATTTATTTTAATTTAATTTGTTTCATTTTATTTTATTTTTGTCTGAATATATAAAGATTTCTGTTTTTGTTTATGAAATACGAATTGTCTTTAATCTAAAAATTTTTATTATTCATCAACAAGATGTAGTATCAAACATTAATACATTAATTGCAACAGAATTATAAAAAATTGGGATGCTTTGTCGTATATTTTGAGTATAAATCTAGATACGCATACTTACCGTGAATATTATACTTACAGCACAAACAGTGATCGTGACTTAGGAATTTTCGAAGGGAGGAATAACACACTCGGATATCTTCAATACAAGATTATCTAGGTGTCAAACAGTTCATTAAATACAATTAAACCAATTATTATCAATGGACACCCTAAATATATTTTTATTGATGGACAGAGACCAATCAATTAGCTAACCTTTCCGAAATATAACTACTACAATCCACTTATTATTAGTACGCAGAGATATGGTGAATTAACTGAAGAATCACAAATTAAAGATTTCATCTTTGCAATCATCAATCATGAGAAGATACCTAACCTTCAGACTCAAATTTTAAGATATCTTATTAGTAGATATTATTTAAATACTTTAAACAATATTAAATTAATATAATTTAGATAACATTAATTTAAGAGAATTCTTATAAATTAAAAAACGCTTTAATATTGGCGTTATCACATTCTATGAAGATAATTATAATTATAATCTAAATAAACTTTATAATGATTTCTTAAAAGAACCGAAAGTAAAAAAGTTATTATTTAAATCAGATTATAAACAAATTTGGATGAGTTCTTTTCCTTTACCAAGAACAGGAGTATTAGAGAAAAGCTTATATGGAAATAATTTAATGATCGTGGGTGATGCTGCAGGTTTTACATCTCCAATAAGTGGAGAAGGGTTACATGCTTGTGTAATATCTGGAAAGGTTGCAGCTGAAACAGCGATTAATGCTTTTGAAATAGAAGACTTCTCCGAAAAGGCACTAAAAAAATATAAGTTTAATACTAATCTAAAAAAAATAATTAGAAACTTTAAATTAAAATGGTCACTTGCAGATTTTTTTTATGAAAAAGAGGGGAGTAATCTAAATACAATTTTTAAATTGGCTGAAAACGATTCAAAATTTAGAAAAACGGTAACAGATATCTTTTCATTTAACGCAACTCCTCCAAAAGACTTTTTTTCAAGAATAAAAAATGCAAATAGAAATAAGCTAGAATTAAATAAATAAAAATGAAAATTCTTTCTCCATCTTCTTTATAATAATTCAACTAATTTCTCGTAACAATTCATCAATTAGGTCTAAACCAGCTAAAAAATATTTTTTTTCAGAACCAATACCAAGGCGTATATAGTTGTCCATCCCGAAACAGTCGCCGGCTACAACAAAAACATCCTTTTCTTCTCTGAGTTTAGTGGAGAGTTCTGTGGAATTGATTTTTATATTATACCGCAAAAATGCCATACCTCCTGCATGCGGGGGTATGAAATGAAAGAGCTCCTTATGTTTTTTAACCCATTCCACTAATGTACCTAGATTTCCACTCAATAATTTCCGATTACGACTTAATACTTTCTTCCTTAATTCGGGTTGCAAAACTAAAGTTGCAACTCGTTGGCTAATAAGGTTTGTAGCAATAGTTGTATAATCACTATAACTCCATGCTTTCTCAATAAACTTTTTTGGTCCAACCAACCAACCAATCCTTAAACCTTGAAGCGCATAGGCTTTAGCGAGTCCGCCGTTAACAATAACTTTTTCATATTGTCCCCAAAAAGTAGGTGTTTCCTTACCACTTAATTCTGCACCACGGTATATTTCATCAACATATAACCAAATATTTGCCTTTCTTGCTAAATGAACAATAGCCTTCATTGCTTCTTTACTTAATACGGCCCCTGTGGGATTATTTGGATTACAGATGGCAATCATTTTTGTTTTGAGTGTTATTTGAGATTTTAATTCATCGATATCAGGTTGCCAATTTAATTCTTCTTTTAGATGAAAGGGTTTAATATTAACCCCAAAAGAACGAGCAAGTCCAAAAATCTGCATATAGTTTGGCAACATGAATATTAATTCATCATTTGGTTCTAAAAGGCTCCATATGGTTAAAAAATTTGCTTCAGCAGAACCATTTGTCACTAAAACATGATCTAAATCTGCCCCAGGATATAAAGAACTAATTGTTTTTCTTAATTCTATAGGACCATTTGTCTGACCATATCCAAGTCGCATAGTAAGTATTTTTTCTAATTCATCTTCGTTTAACAACTCTTTTAGTGAATAAGGGTGAACACCACTTTCAGTCAAATTATATTTAACTGTATTTTCCCATAATGATTGGGTTCTTTCAAGCATAAATTCTTCTAATTTCATGAAATTTTCTCTTTTTTCTTTTTTCTCAATTTAATTTATTATAAAATTTTATCACTCCTAACTATTAGAAAGTAAAGCTTCATATACTGCTTTTGAAATTTGAATATCTTGAACAGCTACTCCGGTTAAATCTGCAACGGTAATCTCTTCATCTGAAGCACGTTGCAATGTTTTATTAGAAATCAAAACTCCTAATTCAATTAAATCTTCCTTTATAATCATACCATTTTTCATTGCACGAAAACATTCCCCGCGTGATTGAGACTGATCGATGCTGTCAACTATAACCCTATCTGCTTTTTTTAAGATTGCGGAATCTAACTCTTGTTTTTCAGGAGTATCCGATCCCATAGCTGTGATATGAGTGCCTTTCTGGATTTGATCCGCATATATCAACGGAGTCTTTGAAGGCGTGCATGTGACGATAAGATTACAAGTCGAAGTTACATCCTCTGTATTTAAAGTCGTTTTAATATTATAACCTAATGGGCTCATATCTTTTTTGTATGCATCTATTTCCTGTTGTGTTATGCCACAGACAATAACATCCTTACAATCTATAATAGTTTTTAAATATTGTAGCTGCATTCTTCCCTGAACGCCAGGGCCAACAATTCCTATTCGATAAACCTTTTTTGGAGCCATATATTTAGCTACAACTGCACCCGCAGCCGCAGTTCTCACATTGGTAAGATGCCCCTCATCAAGTAAAATGCAAATTAATTCTCCTGTTTTTTGACTAAATAACAGCATAAGCCCACTATATCCGGGGAGACCTATTTTTGGATTATCGTAAAAACCAGCAGCTATTTTAATAATATAATAATCATCTCCTTTAATATATCCGTATTTAATATGGCAATCACCCGGAGGATTCTCAAAAATCATTTCACCAATCGGGGGTACTACTACTTTACCCTGAGAATAAGCAACAAATCCTTCTTCAATTTTTTGTATCGGATCAATTGATTTCAAAATTTCTTTAATTTGTTCTAATTTTATTATTTTACTCATTTTTTTATTCATATATTTCTCTCTTTTTAAGGGGATTTAAATATTATTATCAATATCAATTTAAATTTTTTAAGATTATAAATCTACCAGAATGAATTTATTAAACTAGTTATAATCATATAAATTGATTTTTCTTCTCTTGTATTCCTTAAAATAAAGTATAATTGAAATTATAAATTGTTTTTCTAGTTTCATATATTACCATTTTTAAAAACATCAATGAAAATTTTTGATCTTGATCAATAAAAAAACTAACATTTATGCAATTTTTAGGAAAAATGGTTTTAAAAAAATCCAAAAAGAATATTCTTCATTCCGATTTCATTTCTTTTTCCTTACATTTCTGACTAATTTGGGAATAATTTCATATATATTGAAATTTTTTTGGAATAATTTTTTAATACCACTATTTTCCCATTTATAACAATTTATATTAAATTCAATTTGAATATTCTTCTTTTACCACTTAATATAATATCAAGTTATAATTTATCGATTTTATTAGTATTCAATCTTATTTTTTAAGATAATCCTGTTTAATATGTGGATTTTCAAAAATACGAAATTCTTATACAAAATAATCAAATTATGGAAATGAAAAAATCAAAAATGTGAATGAAAAAGGAATAAAAATTAAGAAACTTCATGATTTATTAGAAATCACTCAATTTTCTGCTCCAAAAGCTTTAAATACTAGATTGTTGTTAATAATTTTAAATAATAAAAAAAATTATGAGTGATAAAAAAATATGAGTCAAAAAGTTGAACCAAAAATTGAAAGTGTTTTAACTGAAATTCAGAAAGTTAAAATTTTCAATTTAGTTAGATATGTTTCAAAAAATACTTGCAAACGAGTTTGTCCAGAAATCTTAGATATGCTTTTAAATAGTGAAAAAGGAAAGTTAAAAAGCAACTTAGGTAAAAGTATATTTCATTTACAGCGAGTAGAAAGACTTAACTCAACTATTGGTTTAGAAAGATTAATTGAAGCAGGATTATTAGTTGATACTGATGGACTTCTCAAAATTTTAGAATCATCTGAGCAAGATGCAAAAGACTTAGCAAGTGAAATGAGAGAAATTCTCTAATAATAAACAAAATTTTTTTAAATTCTTTTACTTTTTTATCTTTAATTTTAATCAATATTAATATAATCTAGATCTCCTATTTAATATATTAAATGAGTATTGAAATGTTTCAGGGATTTAATGAACAAATATCAGTTTTAGTTTCTCCTGTTAGATTTGATACATTTTCTTCATCTAGTTTTTGTGAACTAAAAATAAAAAGTTCTGAGCAAATTAATCTAAAAAAAGGCGATTTTATTAAAATTTTTGGAAAAAAAAGGGCAACCGTATGCAAGATTAAAAAAATTTCATATGGCTATAAAGATAATAATATATGCCTTCCATATAAGATAAGAAATAAGTATGGTATTAATCTTAATGATTTCATTCGAATTCAAACTTTTCCTAAAAAGACTGCTAAATATGTTAAGATAACTCCAGTAGATTTAGATTTTAAACCAACAAAAAAAGTTATTAAATTTATAAGAAAGAAGCTTTTAGACATGCCATTGGTAAAAAATGATATAATATTAATCAATATTGGTTTTAAAAGACAAATTGATTTTGAGGTTTTGAATATTCAACCCACAAGTCCTGCACAAATATCTACAGGAACAGTTATAGATATGGTTTTGTCATATCATCAAGAAAAGAAAATTAAGGAAAAACTTATTTTGACTCTGACGATTTAAACATTTTTTAATTGCCAAATTTTAATGGTTTTGTCTATACTCCCACTTATAATGTAATATTTAGGCGTTTGAGTTTTGTATTGATCAATTTTAATTAATTTTATGGATTCAATTTTATCTTCATGAGCAGGAATTTTAAAAATTTCTTGAAACGGCGAAATTGAATAAATATATAAATTGGTACCTCCCAGGATTAAAAAAAACTTTCCATCACTTTGAAATATCTCAAATGAATTTAATGATTCTTTAAGTTGTTTGGAAAATAATAATTTAACATTACTAATGTCCCAACCAAAAACTCCTCCATAATTGTCAATTCCAACTAGGAGATTTTGACTTGATATGAATTTAAGATCCATAATAGGACCTCCTCCTCTTAGAAACATTTTCTCTTCATTCATTTTCAAGTCCCACAGTATTATTTTAGAGTCAAAAGTTCCTAAAAATAAAGTTGATTCGTTTTCTGTGCAAGATATTGAATGAACAGGAAAATTATATTCTTTAATAATTGATAAGATGTGAAAATTTTTTAGATCCCAAAATATTATTTGACAATCAAATCCAGTAGAAATTAATTGATTCGATTTTTCAAGATAAAAAAGTTTTTGAACATAATCTAAATGACTTTCTAAATATAAATTACAATATAATGTATTTGCTTTATTCTCCCAAATTTTTATAGTTTTATCTAAGCTAGATGAAAAAAGAGTCGAATATTTCTCAATAAAAAGTATATCGGTTATCCATTTCTTATGTGCATTGATAGAATTTAATAGTTTTGGTGTTCCAATAGAATTATCTTTATTTATATTTAGATCCCAAATTTTTATCGTTTTATCTAATGATCCACTATATAAAATACATTTATTTTCGTCAAAAGCTAAAGAACTTATCCCTAATGTATGCTCCTGCAATTGATAAAGTTGGGATAATTCCATTTTTTAATTTACATTATTTATTTTTAATATGAATTAATCAGGATTATTAAATAAATACTTTTTAATTAATAGATTTTTCCCCTGAGGTAGAATTAAAAATATCCCATCGATTTCAAGAATACTCAAAAAATCTATATACTCTTTTGCAAATTTTAGACTTACATTTAATTGATTTTCTGAATTTTTCATCTCTTTTAATAGATCATCTGGAATATTTAAATTTAAAAATTTTTGAGCAAATTTTACCTGTTCTGCATCTAAAAAAACTCCAAGTTTGATAAATACTGATAAATCTAATGATTTCGCCTCTTGGATGAATGGAATAAAAATAGAAGGTTCATAATTTTCAGGTAAAAGGATAAAATCAAAACCAGCAATTTTTAAATCGTTAAAAAACATTGTATCGGCACCAATCTCATCAAAGGACAAACCGAAACAAATATTCGAGACATCGCTTGTTAAGTCTGATTTGACTTCAGATACTACATCAAGTAAATCCTCGTAATTATGTTTTTCAGAATAAAACATTATTGTTTTTATTCCTAACTCATTCGCAGTATAAATATTTGATATGACAACATTGATATCTCTATTATCTAAATTAATCTCATATATGATATTATCATAATCTTTAATAAATAATTCAATAGTTGAAAGTGGAGCTAATGAAAACCGATTCTCTACATTTTCATCTATTATCGCTATACCATCAACAGAATTTTTGAATTTTTCTATTTGTTCGAGAAATATCTCTTGTTTATCCTTCTCTGGAGCATCCAAAAATTCTATTTTAAGAACTGCTTTGTCTCTTTCTTTTGCTAAATTATTTAGGTTGATCTATTTTTCACCGAATTATGGTAAAAATAAAAATTCAGAATTCAAATGTAATTAATATTCAAAATAAATTAAATCTATTATTTTGCAAAATAATATGAAAATAATACATGGTTTAAATCTTATAATAATTGAATATTAAACTATCTTCAATTGAACCCCAATGAACCATAGGTACCTGTAATTTCCTTTTAAAAACAATATTGTTTTTAATTAATTGATTATTAACTTCTTCTAAATCTACATCGTACTCTTTAGTATGAGTTATATAATAAGATAGAAAACCTCCTATCTTTAAAAGACGTTTAACTTCTTGTAAAAACACATGCCGGTCCTCTTTATTTAAAAGGTGAAACACATCATATATTAAAATAACATTGAGTGAATTATTTTCCAAGGGAACTGGAATCTCACCAGTAGTCTCAATAATTTCAATATTTTTTATTTTTAAAGAATTGATCTTTCTTTTTAATTCCTTTATTTTTTCTCCATTCTTATCAAGAGCATAAATTATACCAGTAGAACCGACAATTTTTGATGCAATTATTGAATATATTCCTGAACCACACCCAAAATCCAATACCTTTTGTCCTTTCCTAATTCCTACTTGCTTAAGAATATTTTCTCCTTCAGATTTTAACCATTTTTCCATAATATTGACTAATCTTACAAAATAATTATTTTGTCTGTAAAGTTTAATAATGGAATAAAAATAAAAAATTTTGAAATCTTTACTAAGAATTTCTATCTTCCTTGATAGATCGAAGTACAACGCAAACAGATTCAACTTGTTCTATATCTCCTCTTGCCTTTAATGATTCGACTAAAGCATCTAATTCTGCTAAATCCGAGACATTTACTTTAATTAATAAACCACATCTTCCCGCTAAAGAGAAAATCTCAGCCAATTCTGGATATGGTCTTATATCTCTTATTAAATCTTTTAAATTCTCAGATTTAGGGATTAGCGTCAGAAATGCACTGATTTTTTTTTCATCGAGATCTTCACCTAACCTAATTGTGAATTTATCAATAACACCCCCTTCTTGAAGTTTAATAACTCTCTTTCTTACTGTGGATTCCGAGAGACCCACTTCATCCGCAATCTCTCTATATGGTCTTCTGGAATCTTCCATAAGCATTGTGATTATTTTTCTATCAGTTTTATCTAATTTTTTCATCTTCGAAATAAACGCTCTGTTTGCTTTAATCTTTTAATTTATTTTAGATTTATCTAAATTCCTTCAGTAAGGGCTCGAATAAACGCTCATAATGGACTGCCATACAGTGTATTCCCGCGGCTTGCGTTGATTTTTTAATCTCACGAATAAAGGGAACGAAGAATTCCAGATTTATTTCATCGACTTTTTTATTTCTTTCTTTTTTATCTTTAATACTTTTCTTTGCTGACTTTAAACTTTTTAGTAAATCTTTTGGCACTGAAACTCCCGGGATATATTTATCAAAATATGAAGCAATACCGTAATTTTTTAATGGGAATAATCCTAGTAAAATTGGACAATTATATCGTGACAATTCTTTAATAAAATCTTTTGCATCATCTATATCAAATGCAGTTTGAGTTTGTATATAATCTGCACCAACTGCTACTTTTCTTCCAACTTTAAGAATTTCTGCTTCCCGGGGACTTGCATTTGGATTGGCTGCAATTCCTACATTCATCTCAACTTTTCCAGTTTCAATTTCATTTCCATATACATCTGTATTTTCATCAATCATTTTGCTTAATTGATAAACAAATTGGGTAGAATCCAAATCAAAGACAGGCTTCGCACCTGGATTATCACCTAAAGCACTATGGTCTCCAGTTAGAGCAAGTACATTTTTAATCCCTACACAAGCGGCGGCTAAGATATCCCCAAATAATGCAATACGATTTCTATCACGTACAGTCATCTGATATACTGTTTCAAGACCAACCTTTTCTTGAACTAGATATGATGGGATTAAACTATTAACATATGCCATTCCTTGTGGACCGTCAGTAACATTAGCTGCCACAACATATTCTTTCATTGCTTCTGCCGAGTGAATGATTTCACTTATATCAACCATTTTGGTTGGTTCAAGCTCTCCAGTGAAGATAAACTTGCCAGTTTTTATTTCCTTCATAAGATCACTGAAAGCTGGACGATCTCCCATTTTATTTCTCCTCCTCCTTTTCTTCTATTGCATTAGTATATTCTTGGATTAACTCTAAATGACCAGGAGATGTCATTAGTCGATAATCCTTAGGGGGTCTAAATTTATTATAAAGATCCAACCTATTAAACTTTTTTAATCTCTCGTAAATTTGTATCCAAGCACAAGGATATTTATATCCTCCTACTTCACAAAAGCCGTCAACTTGACCACCACAAGGTCCATTATGGAGTCCCTTCGCACAACTGGCAACTGGACAAATGCCTGCTGTTTCACCAAGCAAACATTCTCCACAAGTATCGCAATATTGTTCATAAAGATTATCCCCGTGATTTTCAGAAGCTCCAAACATACTATCTTGGGCTGGAAAAGTAAGTGTATCCTCAAAAATCCTATTGAGCATAGAAACACCTAATCCACATGCAAGCGACACTATTGCCTTATATTCATCTATATAAGGTCTAACTGTTGTGCCTGCAATTCTATCATCACACTGACGTAATACAGTGATTGCTTTCCAAGTTAAATTTTTACCATTCATTTTTGATTTAAGTTCCAACATTTGGCCTAAAACTTTTGCTTCGTTTATACTTCTTGGAGGTTGACAACAACCATCACAACCAGCAATAAGGATCTTTGAATATGGTTTAATCATTTCATAGATCTCATCAATATCTTTTAGTTTTGTAATTATCATCTCTCATCACGTTTTTGATTTTTTTCTCATAAATCATTTTATTAAAATTTATTTTCTATTTTGATTAAATTTTTTTACTCAAACAACAAATTAAATAATTTAAATTTTTATTTTCAATTTTTCCAGTAATTTTCTTGGTCTAATTGCTCTTTTCATTATGTCCATATTTTCACTTTTTGGATTGATTCCAAATGCTAGAGCCATAATTTCTGGTAGATGAATGACTGGAATTTCCATTTTTTCTTCTCTATCCCGATTTATTTTTCTTTCATGTAAATCATATTGTGATGTACATGCAGGACAAACGGTTATAAGGGCTTCAACTTTATTTTTCTCCAAATCTGTAAATTTAATTTCACATAGATCATCTCCAATCTCTTCATTCAATCTTGCACAATAGCCACAACATGTTACGGCTTCTGAATATTGAATAACTTCTGCACCTAAAGCGCTTAAAATTTTATCCATTAATTCTGGACGTTCAGGATTGTCAAATTCTAAGATTTTACTAGGTCGAATTAAATGACATCCTGAATGTGAGGCTAACCTTATCCCTTCTAAAGGTAAACTAACTGCATTTTTTATTTTTTGTATTATATCATCTTCAGAAAGAATCTCTGCAATGTTATATACTTTCGAAGTCCCTTTATATTCATAGCCAATCTTATTTAAAATTTTATTAACCATATCGAAATATTTTTTATCTTTTCCTAACATCACATGAACGGTTTTTAAAGTTTCAAAACATCCAGAACAAACAGTTAATACATCTAATTTCATTTTCTCCGCCAAAGCTAGATTTCTCGCACCCAAAGTTAGCCATGTCTCTATTCCTAATGATTGTATTGCGACTGGTTCTGGACAACAGCTTGCACCATGTATCTCCTTTAACCCTATACCTAAAATATCACAAACAGCTCTTGTAGCTGCCTCTAGTTGAGGATATCTTAAAGGAATTGTACATCCCAAGAAAAATGCATAATCCATTATATTTTAACCTCCTTTTTTTTTTTTTTTGGGGGTTGAAGTTTGTTTTAAAGTCGTGTTTATTTAAATTTTAAATTTATTGGATGTTTTTGGGGGGGATTTATTGGG
>JAHLWH010000082.1 GCA_019058015.1 Promethearchaeota archaeon
CCTCATGATAACTCTGAGTCTTTGTTTATTAATATGGGGGTTAACCGAAAATCTCATTATTTTTGCTATTTTATTTTTTACTTTTGGGGTATGTATCTCATTTTTCTACAGTTTTTCGTTCAAATTAGTAATTTTTCGTAATATTGCCGAAAATACAACAAAATATAGCATATATTTTGAAACTGCGGTCGGTATTTTCTTCTTTATTGGGCCGATATTAAGTGGTTTTTTAATCGCAATCGATTTTAACTTAGCGTTTTTTATTATGTCGTTTATTGCACTTCTTAGTTTCATTATTTATCTTTCATTGAAAAATAAAATTAAAAGTGAAAAGATTAAATAAACAGATAAACAATAAACCTAAGAAAAAGTGAAGATTAGAAATAATTTTAATTTTTAATGAGTTTTAATGAGAATTTAAAAGTAAAAGGTTTAAATATTCTTAGACTCATTTGTTAATTTATAAACAAGATTTTTTATAAAAAATAATAGAGTTGTAAATAATGGGCACTGGAAAAATTATAAGTATTTTAGCTGGGATTTTAATTATAGTCGCTACTTTTGTATTATCTTGGTTTACAGTTGCTGGTCCCGAATATGCTTATGGTATTGGATTAGTAAAGAATATAATGGGAATGTTTACAGATGCTGCAACATTAGCAACTTCATGGGGGGTTGAAACATTTGTAATTTACATTGTAGCAATTGTGTATATTTTATTCTTGGTTTCTGGAATTTTAGTGCTAATCGGGGCAAAAGTTCGCGTACTGGCAATAATAGGAGCAATTATACCTATACTTTTATGTTATGCGATCATAGCGGGTGCTTTTAATATTCCACCAGATTTTTATCCTTATATTTCAGTATTTCTAGACTCTGAACCTCTAGTTGCAGGTATTATTCCTTTCGATTTACCTTTAGCTCCTGCCAATGCATCAGCAACAGTATCTCTTGGGACTTATGTGCTTCTTGCAGGCGGTATTTTAGGTCTTATTGGCGGAATTATGGGTCGAGATTAAAAAATTTAAAATTTAAAATTTATTTTTTTCATTTTTACTTTTTGAAAACGTTATCTTTAAGCTGGAGTTTAATTGTGACGTTTATGCTTAATTCGATTTAAATAGATTTTTAAAAATATAAAAATTATCAATCCAATTGAGCAAATGAACACCCCTGCAAAAAATGATACTTGATAGGCAAAAATTTCTTCTCTGCCTTCACTGATCAAAAAGTCAATTAAGGGACCGGAGATAATGGTGCAAGCCAATCCCCAAGAAAGGAAAAACGTAGTGTTGTATACTGCAAACAACTTAGCTCTCTTTTTTGGGGGCATTAAAGCTGAGGCAAAAGCATATGATGATGCCATAATTAAAACATCGGCAATTCCAATTAAAAAACTCCCTGTGAATATCAGCGGTAAATACATAGAAACAGCCGTAATTATAATTGCAAGCATACCTATAAAGGTTCCGAGGATTAAAGCAACCGCATGTCCTAATTTTTTGCTTAATAATCCTGCAAAAAATCCAATCATTATATTTGCGATTGAGCGAGTGTTTGCTATAAAACTTAGCAGAATACTATCTACTGCTAAACCAGATTCCAAAGTTAAAAATTGCGAATAAGTTGTCGCTATAGAATTCCTACCGAAATTGATAAATATCAAAGCAATGATAAAAACTATAAAAATAGTTGTGTTGTTTTCATTATTCTGATCATTATTATTGGAAGCAATCTCCAATTTTTCTATTGGATTAATTCCACCCTCCGGAGTGAATAACATGGGAATAGTAGATACAAACATGACAAACGATGCAACAAAAAATAACGGTCCATTCCGAAATCCTAAACCATTGGCATATAATAATCCACCGATTGAGATTCCAATTATACGCCCTACTCCTCCAAGACTGATTAAGTTACCCATTATTCTACTTCTATCTTTAAACGGGTAGAGATCGGATAATAAAGCACTCCAACCAATATTGGACATGCTCCAAAAGATTTCTACACAAGCAAGTCCAATAATAATTACATACCCTGCAATAAATAAATCGGCTACCATTGAATGAATAAACCAAACAGAAATAGTTCCAATGCCAGCCAAAACTTCACCCATTATGATTAATGTTCTACGTCGCTGAAATTTATCAGATAATGGACCCCAAACAAGGTTCTGAAAGATTACACTCATTATCATGGGAAGAGTGGCATATAGAGTAGTCTCAGTCACAGACAAGTTCAAATAAAATCTTAAATAAATAGATAAATAGGTGTAGAACAGCCCTCGTCTAAACATTGCAAGCATTTGAAAAGAGGTTAGACCAATAAATGTGCGTGATAATGATATTTGATGTTTTTTAATTTCCATTTTTTGTTATATTAGTTAGTGTAGTGTTGTATTTCTACTATAGTGTTTTGATATTTTAGAATTTTATTTAAATTTCTCTTTATAAAAAATAAAATTAAAAGTAATTAGAGAGTAATTAATACATAAAACTAAATAAGGTTAGAAAATATGGCAGAAAATCGAATTGAAATTGATCCTTATGAACATATTGATAAATTTTTCACAAGAGCTTCATTATTGGCGACAATGAGTAAGGATGGAAAACCGAATGTAATGTCAGTTCTTTGGAGGTCTATAGGTGAATTGTGGATGTATCCAGTAATTACTGTAGCAGTCTCACCTTCCCGTTATAGTTATGAACTCTTAACAAAAGGAATTAGAGAGTTTACATTAAACGTTCCTTCAGATAAGATAAGCTCTGCTATTGATATTTGTGGTACGTATTCAGGGAGAAATACTGATAAATTTAAACAAGCAAACTTAACTATAATTCCGGGAAAACGAATTAAAGTTCCTACAATAAAGGATTGCGTGCTGAGTTATGAATGTAAAATAATTCACGAGACAGACTCAGGGAATATTGAACCACATCATTTATTTTTTGGTGAAATTCTTGCTGCTTATACTCTAAAGGAAGAGATTTAAAGTATTTTTTTTTTAATAAATTCGAAATTATTCTTATATTAGTAATTTTCATTCACTTTTTTCGAAAATTTAGTTATCAATTTAAAAAAGCTTTTTATTTTTTTTCTCAAATTATTAACTGTATTCAAATATGAATTAAAATATCAATAAAAACAAAAAAATGTGTGATAAATATGGCAGAAGAAAAGAAATTTGAGCATATTGTTATAGAAAGAGTAGCTGATGGAAACTATGCAGTTATAAGTTTGAATCGCCCAGATAAGTTAAATGCACTTACTGCTCAAACATGTCGAGAAGTTGCCGATGCATTAGAAAGTATGGAAATGGACCCAGAGGTCCGATGTGTTGTCCTTAGAGGGACTAAAAATGTTACTAAAAAACCTGCATTCTCTTCAGGTGCAGATTTATCAGCAGGATTTGGACCCGGATTAAACCCAAAAATTCCAATGCATATGGATTATTCGATGTTTGATCGTCATAGAAGTTATTTACGAATCGAAGCCTTTCCAAAACCATTAGTAGCTGCAGTAGATGGTTATGCTTTTGGTGGTGGCTGCGAACTTACATTAGTCTGTGATCTTGTAATTGCCAGTAAAAGAAGCTTTTTTGGATTCCCAGAAATTGTAAGAGGTATTTTTCCGGCAAATGGAGGCACTCAACGAATGGCTAGGCATATAGGACTCGGTAGAGCCAAGTGGATGATTTATACTGGTGAAAGAGTATCAGCTGAAGATATGTATGATTGGGGATATGTTTCTAAAGTTGTAGATGATGACAAATTTGAAGAGGAAGTTCACAATTTGGCTTCAAAAATAGGAAAAGGGGCTACAACATCTTATTATTGTATAAAGAAAGCCATGAACTATGGAACTCAAGCGCCTCATTATATTGGAATCAATTTTGAACAATTGGGATTCGCAGTGAATTCTCAAGCTAGTGATGTAGTCGAAGGAATTAATGCCTTTTTAAGGAGAAGAGAGCCTAACTTTAAAGGTATATAAGAAAATAAATAATTCTATAAAGAAAATTTGATTAATATCTTATTTTTTTCCTTTTTTTCATTTGATTTTTATTTTTTTTCTTAAAGTGATTTTAAAAACGTAATTTATTGTTAACCAGTAAAAAATTTAAGATTTTAACAATTCTATTTTCAATTTCATCATATTTTTTGGTCTTTTTAGAAATAAAATGTTAAAGATTAAAAAAAAAATAAGATATATTTATATGTCTTAAAAATAAAAAAAACTATTTTATATTCAAAAAAAAGGTTGAAATATATGGTCGATGTTAAGAAAATAGTTGTAGTTGGCAGTGGTCTTATGGGCAATGGAATTGCACAAGTAAGTTTAATGGCTGGCTATAATGTGACTTTAGTTGATATTAAAGATGAGTTTCTTGATAAAGCTTTTGCTAATATTGAAAAAGGTCTCAAAAAATCTGAAAGTAAGGGACAATTAGGGGAGGGGGTAACTGCTGACGCTCTTATGGCAAAGTTGAAGAGAACATTAGATTTAGCATCTGCTGTAAAAGATGCAGACTATACAATCGAAGCAGTCGTTGAAAACATGAAAGTTAAAAAAGAAGTTTTCAAAACAATGGCAGAAAATTCTCCTGCACACTGTATTTTAGCAACAAATACTTCTACAATGAGTATTACTGAGATTGCGAAAGATTGTGGAAGACCTGAAAATGTCATCGGTATGCATTTTTTTAATCCCGTTCCTTTGATGCGATGTATTGAAGTAATTGCTGGTGAGAAAAGCTCTGAAGAAGCTATGGAGACAGGAATGGCTGTTTCAAATTCATTACCTTGTTTAAGAGGAAATAGATATGTTGCTAAAGTTTTAATAGACAGGCCTGGATTTATCGTAAATAGAATGAACGCCCCTGGTCAAATATATTTAAGCTGGGTCTTTGATCAAGCCAAAGAGAAACAAATACCATGGAACCAAATAGATGCTGACGGTGGGCATGCAATGCCGATGGGTCCATGCGAATTATGTGATTATGTTGGATTGGATACTATGCATCATGTAATGGAATATTATGCAGAAACACTTTCACCCAATTTTAAACCAGGAAAAGTTATCTCAGAACTAGTTGAGGCAGGAAATCTAGGTGCTAAGACCGGTAAAGGCTTTTATGATTGGTCTGGAGGAAGACCAAAAATTGACAAATCGCAAAAAGCAGGATTGTTTGACCTTCAAACTATGATGGCTATTATGTTAAACGAAGGTTGTAGGATTTTAGAGGAAGGTGTAGCTTCTGGATTTAAAATCATTGATGATGCAAATATGGCAGGTATGAATACACCTGGACCTTTTGGTGCTGGCAAAAAGAATTTCGAAGCATGGTCAAAATTATTGGATGAAATAGCAGACAAGACGGGAGCGGAATATTTAAGGCCTTGTGAGCTTATGAAGTCAGGTGGCTTCGTGAAAATGCGAAAATAAATTATTAGAAAAATATTAACATTTTTATTTTTTTCTTTTTTTTCTTATTTAACATTATTCCTATTAAATAAATATTGGAAATTATTTACAAATTATGTTTGATATTAGCAATATTAAGACATTTACAGTAATTGGCGCTGGTACTATGGGTCGAGAAATTGCACAAGTAGCCCTCATGGCTGACTTTGAGAAAGTTATATTGACCGATATTGAAAAGGATGTAATGAATAGAGCTGAAGAATATATTATCAATGGACTTAAGAGGCTTGAAGCTAAAAATAAATTAGGTGAGGGAGTTAGTACTGAAATGATCCTGGCAAAATTAGTAAAAGAAACGGATTTAATAAAGGCAGTATCAAATGCAGATTTCGTGATTGAAGCAGTTCCCGAAATTATGAAGATAAAGCAAGAAGTATTTGAGAAATTGGGTAAATTTTCACCAGAGCATACAATTTTAGCATCAAACACATCAACAATGAGTATAACAAAAATAGGAGAACGTTCAGGAAAACCTGAAAAGGTAATAGGTATGCATTTCTTTATTCCTATTGTAGTTCTTAGGCTAATTGAATTAATTAAAGGAGAAAAAACATCTCAAGAAACAATGGGTATTAGTTATGCGGTTGGAATGAAATTACCAGCCCTTAAGGGAAAAAGATTTATTGTTCAAATTGAAAAAGAAAGCCCAGGATTTATCGTAAATAGATTAACAATTGGAGGTAATATGTATTTAAATTGTGTTGTTGATGAAGCATTCGAGAAAGGAATTCCATGGGAAGATGTTGATGCTGATGCTGGAGATTTAACACAATGGGGTCCTTTAGTAAAATTTGATTTTCTCGGCTTAGATGTAATATATCATTGTCAAAAATATTTTGAGGAGGCTCTCTCCTCAGATTTTAACCCAGGAAAAGTCATTACAAACCTTGTAAAAGAAGGTAATTTAGGAAGTAAAACTGGCAAGGGTTTTTATGAATGGACTGCAGATGGAAAACCTAAAATAAAAAAGGGAAAAAAAGCAGGGCTTTTTGATCTTGAAACTTATATGGCTGTTCAATTAAATGAAGGTTGTAGATTATTAGAAGAGGGAGTCGTTTCTGGTTATAAAATAATTGATGATACAATGTTGGCAGGTATGGATATGCCAGGTCCATTTAGTGCTGGAAAAAGAAATTATGAAAAATGGGCAGAATTGTTAGAACAATTAGCAAACAAGACAGGAAAAGAATATTTTAGACCTTGTACTCTGATGAAATCGGGTGGTTTTATTAAGATGCGAAAATAAAAGATTAAAATATTACAAAAATATAATCGAATTTATTTGAATAATTTAATATAACGATTTTAAATAAAGAAAAGATTTTAAACTAAAGGGGAAAAGAGATAATCGATATTAGCCATATTAAAAATATTGTTGTAGTTGGAGCTGGTATAATGGGTCTCGGTATCACTCAATCTGCATTATGGGGTGGTTTTGAGAAGGTTGTCTTAAATGATATTAAAATGGAACTAATTAATAATGGAGCAAAAAAGATTAAGGATGGATTGAGAAAATCTGAATCTAAAGGACAGTTAGGAGAAGGTATCACTACTGATGCGCTTATACTAAATCTGGCTAAAGAGGTGGATCTTGCAAAAGCTGTTGTAGATGCTGATTTTATATTTGAAGTAGTTACTGAGGATTTGAAAATTAAACAAGAAGTATTTAAAAAATTAGGAGAAAATGCACCTGAACATACTGTTTTTGCATCCAATACCTCAACTATAAGGATAACAGAATTGGGAAAAGCTTCAAATCGACCTGAACAAGTAATAGGTATGCACTTTTTCCTCCCTCCATATCGTCAAAGAGGGATTGAAATAATGAAAGGTGAAAAAACTTCTGATGATACTATGGAAATTTGTATGGCTGTTGGTCAAAAATTACCATGTCTTAATGGGAAAAGAGTGATTGCTCAACTTGAAAAAGAAAGCCCGGGATTTATTGTAAATAGGCTACTTCTATCCGCCCAAATTTATTTTAATTGGATTCTTGATCAAGCAGAGGAGAATGGGGTTTCATTTGAACAAATTGATGCAGATGCAGGTAAATTATTGTTAATGGGTCCATGTGAATTATCTGATTATCTAGGATTAGACACTTTTTATAATAGTATGAAATCATTTGAAAAAATACTTTCTCCAGATTTTGCTCCTGGAAAAGTCCTTACAAAATTGGTTTCGGAGGGAAATTTTGGAAAAAAAACTGGGAAAGGATTTTATAATTGGATTAAAGGAAAACCCAGAATAGATAGATCAATAAAGGCTGGACTGTTTAAAACAGAAATGATGATGGCTATTCAATTAAATGAGGGATGTAGGCTTTTAGAAGAAGGAATTGTTAAGGGATATAAGATTATTGATGATATCATGTTAAATGGCACTGGTATGCCTGGTCCATTTAGTGCTGGCAAACGTAACTATGAAAAATGGACTAAAATGTTAAATAAATTAGCGGATCAGATAGGAAAAGAATATCTTAGACCTTGTAAATTATTAGAGTCTGGAAATTTTATTAAAATGAGAAAGTGAGTAGCTAAAGAATTTAAATTATTTAGAGAGAAATTTCTAATCGATTTTATTATTCTATTGCTGAAGTATCTCCCTCTTGGAGTATAACTCTAATTTTTTCAGCCTCTTTGAGAAATTCATTTCCTAAACTATCATCACCCAATTCAAAGCATAAATCTGCTATTTTTTCACAATATTCTAAAGCTTCTTCAAACCTTGAGTTAGCAAGTGCTGATTCTGCCTTTTCTAACATAGTATCTCTTTCAAATAATGGTCTTAATAAAGGACTTACATCTCCACTTATTTCTAAGATATCTGCAATTATATTAATCATTTTTTCTCTATTACTTGGATCAATAGCAACCATCTTGTAAGTTTTTGTACCTTAAATTTTTTCAATTTCTATAACGGGAAGTGCTCCTGGTAAATCTAGCTTATTACCAATTATAGCCGCATGAGTATTTGGTGCCTCATCTTTAATTAAATCTAAAAAAAATCTACTTTTTTCAACATTTTCTAGAGTAGAATCCGTAATTATGAGCACCCCATCACTTCCTCTAATAAATTTATTCCATAAAAAGCTGAATTGCTCTTGACCGGCAAAATCCCACAGTAAAAACTGCAATTTCCCGATTTTAATTGTCGATACCTCTCCAGAGATAGTAGGAACATGTTCCGTTGGGATTTCTTCCGCTCTAATTAACCTTGTAGTTGTAGTCTTTCCGACACCAGAAAATCCGACTAGTGAGATTTTTGGTTTTAAATTACGGTGTATTGCATCTAATGTTGGGTCAAATAAATCAAAAGTATTAGTATCAAATTTACCATCTGCTAATATATCAGAGAAAAAAGTAAGAAATTCTTCTTTACATTTCAATATCTGGTTTCCAAGTTTTCACAAGATAGGGATAAACTGCTTAAATAGATAACTATCAAACCTAATTCTTTAGATGTTGTATAAACTACTCTTGATTTATAATAATCGAAATAATTAGTTTTATCGGTAGGTCCCTTAAAAGCATCTTTAGATATTTGGTCTAACAAACTTTGAAAGAGTTCTTTAGTAACTGCTTTTCCAAAATTGCGAAAATATAATAAATTATTGTCTTTATAGATATAAACTTGTCTTAAAATTAAAAACACCCTATTGAGATTAATAAGTATTTAATGCAAGTTTTTACTTTCTTTATCTCATAATGAAAAATTTGAAATTTAAATTTATTTACAAAGTATTTTTCTATCAAATAAATTTGTAGATATAGGACTGAGAGTAATGAAAATACTTTTTAGAGATTATTTTTATTTATTATGAGAAATATTTATATTAAAATTCAAGATTATGACCAGTAAAAGAAAATTTCTATTCCAGGGTGTTATTAGATGATATTCAAGATGCTTTTAATTTCTTTTTTGATGACCATTATAATGCAGCTAACATGAAATATAGAAAAAAAATAGTCCTAGAAGATTTTGAAAAAGTTAATAAAGGAAAAAAATAAAAAAAATTGTAAAATGTATAACATTTTTCACATCTTAATTAATTGTCCAATAGCATCCATTAAAGTTTCTTTTTTAGGAGCCCCTTTCAGTAATTCCGATTTAACTCTGTCAGCTAATTCTTGAGGTGTAAATTTCTTTCCATTATTGCTGATACTATTGTAAGTGTGCCATCCTTGAAAGACCCATACTCGATCTGCCACCACTCGAAATACTTCACCGTTTATTCTTTTAGCATCATCAGAAGCTAAAAAGACAACCATTGGAGCTATATTGACTGGATTAAACACATCAAAGCCACTTTCATCAAATTTATTCATGACTTCAACCATTTGGGGAGTTGCATCAGTTGTAAGTCTTGTTCTCGCTACCGGAACAATGCAATTAACTGTCGCATATTTCTTTAACTCCATCGCGGCAATAACCGTAAATGCTGCGATTCCTGCTTTTGCAGCGCCGTAATTCGTTTGCCCCATATTTCCTAATAAACCTGCATCAGAAGCGGTGTTGATAACCCTTCCAAAGTTTTTTAATGATGGGTCCGCTTTACATCGTTGCCTAAAGTAATTAACAGCATGGCGAGTCATATTAAAGGTCCCTTTCAAATGAACAGCTATTATATCATCAAATTCTGCTTCACTCATGTTAAAAAGCATACGATCACGGAGGATTCCTGCGTTGTTTACCAAGATATCTAGTTTTCCAAATTCTGATATCGCTTGATCAATCATTCCCTTGGCTTTATCAAAATCTGTTACTGTATCGTAATTACCAACGGCTTTTACACCCAACTTTATACACTCTTCAGCAACCTCGTCAGCGATTTTTTTTTCAGAACCAGATCCGTCAAACGCTGCTCCTAAGTCATTAATTACTAGGTTGCAACCTTCTTTTGCCATGGCTAAGGCTTCTTCACGACCTAAACCTCTTCCAGCACCAGTTATAATTGCAACCTTTCCATCTAACAATCCCATATTTCGATATCCCTCTTATTATGTATTTTAAAACTCTTTTTTGTTATATTTAAAAAATTTGATGGAACTTATTTATTTCTTATCAAATGATTTAATATTTTTTAAAAATAGAATAAAACAAACAAATTCTAAATTTATAATATCTCCTTATTTACTTTTTTAATTCCAAAAATCAATTCCTTATTTTTATCTAAATAATTATGACCAAAACCTTTAATCTTTCTAAGTGGTCCCTCAATTCCCTTTGGATTTCCGGTTTTGGTATATATAGTAAATGAGTGTTTAATTGCTTTGAGAACTTTATAAGGAGTTTTAAAATGATCAATCAATTGGACTGCTTTTTTTGGACCAGTATCATAAAGTCCTTCAATGATAAAAGACATTCTTTCTTCAATAGATAAACCTTTAGGCGCTTTTCGAGAAATTATTGGTGCTTTATCTTTTATTTGTTCTCTTATTGCAATTCTTTCAATCACGATTGCAGTATCATTAATATTTCTGGTAGGGATCACACTGATTCCTAATTTATATGAAACATATGCTAATGCTCCATAAATTGAACTTATTTTCATTCCGGTATTATCAAAGACCTCGTCATTTAAGCCTTCAATTATAAGAATTGGTGTGGAATATGTATCTTTTAACCTTAAAAGTTGCTCAAACAAGCGATTATCCATAATCGATGTTACAAAATCAAAACCAGTCTTACGTTCTATGGCAATTTCATTAGTGATAATAATATCTGCAACATCTAATTGCTTAGTTTGCAGTAATATTTGATCCTTCTTTTTGGAAAATATATCTATCAATTTCCTTTCGCGATTATCCAAAATAATTTGGAGGAGATTATTTGAAGCCACTTTAATACACCTTGAAAAAATAAATGATTTTAGATTTAAATAAGCAATGACTGACAAAATTTTTTTATTCTATTCAATGGACTCTTTAAATTCCACTCGCTCTCCCGTATCGACAATTCTTCTAACTCTTTGCACATTTACTTTACGCATTTCTGTATTATTTTTAAATTTTCGAGCAGGTTGGCCAATATAAGTCCAATCTTTTTCTAACCTTTGTCCTATATTAGTCATTGCCCAAACACCAAGAACAGAACCCTTTTCCATAACAGTTCCGGGAGAAACAACAGCATAACCTCCAATTATGCAATGATCTCCAATTATAACCTTTTTAAGAAGCATATAATCTCCAATAACAATACTAGAAAGAATTATAGCACCCTGTCCAACCATAATATTTTTTCCAAATTCTACAAACTCATAATCTACCCATCCATCAAATAAAGTTGATTTAAAATCAGCCTTCATTCCACAAATTTTAAACGCGAGGTTTGTGATCCATGGGACCGGGAAAGAATTCCATATATAAAAAATAAATTTTTTAATAGTTGCACGAAAGCAATAGTAAGAATAATCTTTATCTTTAAGACTAATTTTAAAGATTCCTTCTCTTGGTTTATGGATTAAATTTAAAATAATTAATAGACATTTACCTACTCCTAAAGTTATAAGCAAAAAGCAAAAATACCAAGCCAAAATATCGATCGGCAACCTAATAATCATAAAATTTAGAATTGTATTTTTCAACACATTACCATAAAATGTAAAAAAAAGATATGTAGTAGGAGAAAGGGATATAAAAATCAAAAAAACATAAATTATACTAAATCTTTTCGCGATCGGAGGGCTTGTTGTAACAGGAACCTCGTCAGAATTGTGATTAATCTCCAATATCTATACCTCCTAAATATTTTTTTAATTCTTCTTTAGAAATTCTCCTTAATGGAAAACCAGCATAAAAACCATTATCTCCCAATTTATCTAATTTTACAGTAGCACACATCGGTAATAAAGTGGATTTTTCACCAACTTCCGTTCCTGGGAAACCTCCACAGTAAGCTGATAATACAGAATTATTACCAACTTTAACTCCAAAAAATGTTATATTTTCCTCTCCAAAGAAACCATCAACCAGATGATTGGTTAGATAACAAAATTGACCAAAATAACAATTTTCTCCAGTATTTAAAAATTCCTTAGTAATAAATTGGTCTTCGAATGTTGTTCTTTTTCCTATTTTATTAGCGCCTATAAAATTTAACACCCAATTAGTTAGCCAAGGAAATGGACTTTTTGAAAATGCTAATACTGGATATTTTAATAAGAAGGAACGGTGATGATAGAAATTTAATTCTTTTGATCCAAAATTCCTATCTAATACTCCTTGTCTTGATGGAGAAAGTTTTTCACTCCACCGATATAACAATTTTGTGAATAATGCCACAAAAAATAGATGCAATAAATACAAGCCCATGAGGACAAGTGGCGTAATAAATAATAAAAATTGTGAGAATAAATTTGTAAAATTAACCCACCCGAAAGGAGTGCTAAAAAGATAAGGTATCAAAACTTCATATAGAAAGAAAAAAAATGGAATTGCAGGAATTAAAAATGACCCGCCTACATTTAAAATAATTACTGGAATGTAAATATGGAATTGAACTCTTATATGGTGTTGATTTTCTTTCTTTAAATTATTGGTTTGTTGCTGAACATCTGATTTATCATAAATTAAAGTTTCTGCATGGACATTTTGATATATATCTTTACTATCGCTTTTTTCAAATAATATTGCCTTAAGATTATCAATTTTTTCATTAACAGTATAATCCCCAATTTTTATTGCTGGAGTTCCTTTATACACACAGCCAGCCTCTAAGACTTGATTTATATGGGTTGAAGATACCGCATTTAAAATAGCACCCTTTCTAAATTTTGTTCCGGGCGCAACTAAAGAATGAGCACCAATTATTGAATCATCTTCAATGATTGTTTTTTGAATAATCAAATAATTATCAATGATAATTGCCCCCATTACGACACTTCCTACACCAACAATCACATTTTTCCCAAATTCAATGAATTCGCAATCGATCCATCCTTCAAACATGTAATTATTGAAATTTGTTTTCACGCCAAACACTTTAAATAAAATATTATCTAAATATGGCATAGGAAAGTTATGAGTTATCCATACAGGCCATTTTTTTATAAGCGCTCTTATACTCCAATAAATATAATCTTTATTATCTTTACTTCTCTTAAATACACCTTCTTTTGGCTTGTGAATTAAATTAACAACGATTAGAAATATTTTTGCTATAAATATTGATGAGAAAATTATAATTAAATAGCAAAATAAGAGTTCTAACGGAAAGAGAAGATAAAAAATTATAGTTATGGGATTTGTAAAATTAGATAGAAAAATCCAAAAACTAATTAAAGCTGGGTAAAAGCTTAGAGTTATAATACTTAAATAAATTAATATCAATCTTTTCTTATATGGTAAAGTATTTGTAGTAAATGGTCCAACTCTTAGTGAAGCCGGGATTGAGATTTATTTCTCACTTCTTCTTATTTGCTAAATAATTGGAAAAAATATATAATCATTATAATATGTTTAAAATTTATTAATCTTCCTTAAATTGATAATTGAATTGAAAAAAACGCATAAATAATTAGAAATTATCAAAGATCTATGCAATTAAAGCATAAATCCATAGAATGAACGATTAAAGGAAAATCCTTTATATCACAATTAGGTAAAATAAAATTTTTTAAAGCAAAAAAATTATTCATAGAGGGTGTTTGTATAGATACACTTCCTAAATTATTTTTTCCTGGAAGATCTGAAGTCTTTACGATATAAACCAATTCTCCTTGAGGGGCTTCTACAACAGAAATTCCAATTTTATCAGCAATCAATTTGATATTTGCAAAATCAAGAACCTCAATTTTGGTAGTATCATTTTTAAGATAATCTATAGCCCCTTTAATAATAGAAACAGAATTTTTTAATTCCCATAATCTAACCTGAATGCGAGAATAAGCATCTCCTCCATTAAATGTTACAACTTCCCATTTATCGATTATATCTTCATCTAGATAGGAATTATATGGAGAAAAATAGCGAACATCGTAGATATGGCCTGATGCTCGAACATTTGGACCAGTTATTCCTGATTCTAGAACATTCTCTTCTAATAATGTACTTAAACCCTTAAACTGTTTTTTAAGTGTAGAATTATAGATGCTATTATATATATTTTTAAATGACGATGAGTAAATTTCCTCGACAGTTTCTCGCAAATCCTCTAATGAATACCAGAGTATATCTTTCACATATCCTATATAATTTAACTCTTCAAAATACCTTATGCCTAATTCTTTTTCTAAAAAATTAAGAAAATACAGAACTTTCTTAAGAAGAGTATGATATTCCTTAAAAGAATAAGTTAAATACATTAAATTTACAAACCAAAATATGTGATTTGTTATTCTCTCCAACTCACAATAAATGGTTCGAATCATTTTAACTCGATTTGACACCGAAATATTAATAATCGATTCCATTGCTAAAGAATAAGCTAAACTATGATGGAATGAACTAGTTGAGCATATTTTTTCTACAAGTGCTAGATTTTCTTTACCCCAATTCTTATATTTCAACAATGGGATAATTCCTCTATACAGCCAACCTGTTTTAAAATTTACAGACTTTATAATATTTTTTTCTAAATTACAGTGAAAATAGTTATTAATATGGTGAATTCTATTAAAAACACCTTGAGCAAGAATATTCTTTGCAGAATGTGCTGGGAATAATTTAACTGGAAGATTATACAAGCTCTCTTCAAGTTCTTCCTTAAAATATAAAAATTTAATCCCATATCTTTTAGATATTTCATCTTCATAACTTTCAACTTGAGGATAAGCAACCCTTACTGAATCAATTTCGTTGGAATCTTTATCCACTTCAGTAATTACAAATAAATATTGATTATCTGGAATGTATTCGTTAAAATATTCATAAATTACTTCATAATTACTTTTAAAATCATTGATTAGTATGTTTTTTAAATTAACTGACTTTTCACTAAAAAAAAAGGCGATATCTCTTACCCTTGATTTATTTATGTAAAATATATTAGCAAAACCACGAGTAGGGGTGTCTTTTAATTCTGTCCCAAAATAATTTTTAAATTCGCGTACTAAACCAGTGTATATCTGCATTTATTTTCTCTAATAGTTATTAGTTTTTTCTTTATTTAAATTATTTTAAATATTGTAATATCTTAAAAAATTATAAGAACTCTTTTTAGATTTAATTTAAAATCAAAAATATAAATTGAGATTATTAAAGTATCAATCTAGATCAATATAAAGTCGATAAATCGAATTAAATAGAAAAGGATAAGAGAAATTATTATGAAACCAACAGATAAATAAATTGCCTTTTTTACCAGTATGGAATATGGAACGGGTTTTTCCTCATATAAACCTAATATTTTGAAAATTTGTACGATATCAATAAATCCAATAACATTCTCGGATTTTCTCTTTAACATGAAAGTTTTTGATTTATTAAAAAGTTCTAAGATCTCATCTCTCGTCATTTGGGGTTTTGCCTCCTTTATTAAGGCAATTATTCCTGCACAAATTGTTGCTGAAATTGAAGTTCCTGATATCTCATAAGTATCAATTCCTTTAACTGGAACCGTAATCTTAGAACCAGGAAAACATACTTCCGGTTTATAATTATTCACATCAATTAAATCCTTTCCACTGAAATAAGTGATGTTCCCTTCTTTAGATATTGCACCTACAGTTATTGCACTCTTTGAGGCTCCAGGACTCCCTATAGTATTTGATTCAGGTCCAAAATTACCTCCAGAGGCAACGATAATGATGTTCAATTTATTAAATAAAATATCACAAGATTTGGATAAAATATCATTTCCATTAGATGATGGATTTAAAGTGGAACTGCATATTAGAAGGATATCGAATTTGATATTATTTTCCAAGATATGATCAAATACTTCTAAAAAATCAGAGAAATAAGCAACTCCCGCATTGTTAAATATTTTAAAATCAATTATTTTGACATCGGGGCATAATCCAATAAATCCTTCACCAAATTCACTTGATTTATTCTTTAAAATGTGTGTTAATAACGTTGCATGGAAATTTTCATCGGATGGTTCTTCATTAGTGAAATTAATTTGATCAATTGAAGAATAATCAAGCGATTCGAAATTTTTACCTATTCCTGAATCTAAATGTGCAATTGAAACATTTTTCCCGGTAAAAGGGAGCAAGGAATTTTTAAATCTCTTAATATTTAATAATTCAGAGACTTTATTCATTGATTGATAAAGTCGTTGATTTTCTTCTATACATTCTATAAGATCATCTTCCGATAAATCAAAAATCGTTTTCGGGTCAATTTCCATTAACAATGAGGGGACTATTTCAAAAGTTGATATAATTTCCAGATTTTTATGATTCTTAATGAATTTTTTTCGATCAGAATCATTTTTAAAGGAGATTATTGTTTTAATTTTAGATTCTTTAGCTAATATTAACTGATCTAATGTACTTTTCTCAATTCTTTCTTCGATTTCCTTAGAAATTACTGGTTTTAGTTTTATTTTTTCAAGAAAAGAAGGATGTATTTTATCAACATTCATTTTTAAACATACAGAAGGTCTTAAATTTTAAATTTGAGTTCTTTTATAACTTCTTCAACAGTATAATTATGATGCACTAATAGAGAGATTGCGTTTACCATTTTGGTTGGATCCTCTGCTTGAAATACATTTCTACCCATTGCTACTCCAGATCCTCCAGCCTGAATGGATTCATATATCATATAAAAAACGTCTATTTCTGTATTCATTTTTGGACCTCCTGCAATAATCACTGGAACCGGGCAACCTTTAACAATTTCATGAAAAGAATCAACATCCCCAGTATAATTTGTTTTCACAATATCCGCACCG
>JAHLWH010000083.1 GCA_019058015.1 Promethearchaeota archaeon
ATTCTTTTTTATTTATATAGATTTAATTTCTAATTATTTTTAGAATAAATTCACTAATAAAATAAAATTTATGAAAATTGAAAATTGATTTAATATGAGTGAAATTGATGAGTTCGAATTAACTGATATAAAGAGCGATAAAAAACGAGAAAAGAATTCAGATATTTCCAAAGAAGTTAGTGATAACTACATTTCATATAAGGAATTTATGAAAACTGTTAAAAAAACGAGAATTTTACCTTCTTCTTATAAGAATTTTCCACATTTTGATGAGATATCCGCAGAAAAGCAAATAGAGGATATAAAAGTAGGGAAAAAAAAAGGACCGATTGATAATGAGCAAACTTTTGATATATACTCTGGAGATATTAGCGATGATAACGCTGAAGAGAGTAACAAACACGTTTCTTATGAGGAGTTTTTAAGAAGGGTTAAAAAAACTAGGATCACACCCCTTTCTTCAGAAGGTTTACCAAATTTTGGTGAAAGATCTCTTGAACAACCACTAAATGATACAAAAGCAGGTAAAAAGAAAGTTGAGATTGAAAATAAGCAGGCTTTTGATATGTATTCTGGAGATATTGATGTAGATAAGGCTGAAGGGAGGAACAAACACGTTTCTTATGAAGAGTTTTTGAGAAGAGTTAAAAAAACAAGAGTCACACCTCTCTCTACAGAGGGTTTACCAAATTTTGAAATGAAACCTCAAGAACAAATCATAAAAGATGGTATTGAAGTTAAGAAGAAAATTGAGAACGATGATGAAAAAATATTGGTCTTTAAATCAAAAAAAGAGGAAAAAAATTCAGAAACAATTGAGAATATATCAAAAAAAATTGAAAATAAAACAAAAAAAGAGTCTATTAAGAAGAGTGATGAAAAGGTAAAAGAGGAAAAATCAAAAGTAGAAGAGGAGAAGAAAAAAGAGATTAAAAAATCTAAAGAAGAGACATTGGAAGAAAAGCAAAGATCCAAAGAAATTAACGGAGAAAAAGAAAAATCAGAAGAAGAAATAAAATCAGAATCCTCTTTAGTGAATGATGAGAAAAAAGAATTACCTTCAGAAAAGCAAAAATCTCAAGATATCAAAAGAGAAGGAGAAAAAACGGATCAAAAGCAAGAGAAGAAGAAAGAAGAGAACTGGAATGAGATATTAAGAAAAAAGACCAGAGAGGAGAGAGAGGAGCAGATTTGGAACGATCCAGAAAAAGAAGGAATACACAGTGATATGTTGAAATTAAATAATGAATCCAACGATATAGAATCTATAAGAACAAAAATTAAAAAAGTGGAGCCTTTAAAGGAGAGTATAAAAGAAGAACAAAACCTAGAAGATTTAAGAAAGGGTTTAAAAGGGGGTTTAGAAGAGGATATAAGTAGGACCAAGGGAGAGGGGGATTTTAAAAATTTAAAAATACCAAAAGATCTCTTTTATAAAGGAAAAAATGGTTATAACTGCAAGGATGAAAATTTGTTAAAGAAAATATATGAGACACAAAAATCATTTACTAAAACTGATTATACCTAAAAAATCAAGATTGTGAAAATATTCCAAATAGTTCTACGATACAACGATTAGCTCAAAAGTCATTTAAATCTAAATTAGAATATAATACTTGGAGACATGATATTAAATTAAGAGAAGTTCAAGAGATCGCCAAGGAGAGAGGTGGGGAATGTCTCTCTACTGAATATAAAAAGAGTCTTACCAAATTAAGATTTCAATGTAAGAATGGACATGAATTTGAAGCTACACCAAATGCTGTGAAAAATAAGGACCATTGGTGCCCTACATGTTCGGGAGTTAAAAAATTAACTTTAGAAGAATTTCAAGAGAGAGCCAAAGAGAGAGGTGGGGATTGTCTCTCTACTGAATATAAAAATAATTACACAAAATTAAGATTTCGATGTAAAAACCGACAGGAATTTGAAGCTACACCAATTGCTGTGAAGAATAAGAACAATTGGTGTCCTAATTGCACAAGAAATAAAAAATTAACGCTTAAAAAGTTTCAAGATATAGCAAAAGAGAGAGGAGGGGAATGTTTATCTACTGAATATAAAAATATTGGCATAAAATTAAGATTTCAATGCAAGAATGGACACGAATTTGAAGCTACACCAAATGCTGTGAAGAATAAAGACTCTTGGTGCCCTACATGTGCGGGAGTTAAAAAATTAACTCTTGCAGAAGTTCAAGAGACCGCCAAGAAGAGAGGTGGAGAATGTCTCTCTTCCGAATATATAGATAGTAAAAGTAAATTGAAATTTCGATGTAAAAACGGGCATGAATTCGAAGCTATTCCGAATGATGTTAGATCCAAGCATTCTTGGTGTCCTATTTGCGCAGGAAATAAAAGATTAACGCTTAAAGAGTTTCAAGATATAGCAAAAGAGAGGAGAGGGGAATGTTTATCTACTGAATATAAAAATATTATCACAAAATTAAGATTTCGATGCATGAATGGACATGAATTTGAAGCTATTCCGAATGATGTAAAATTTAAGGACTCTTGGTGTCCCATTTGCTCTGAAAGAGCCGGTGAGAGAGTTTGTCGAGGTCTTTTCGAAGGTATATTTAATAAGGATTTTGAAAAAGCTAGACCTGAATGGTTAAAAATAGTGCAGGTCATCAATTGGAGTTAGATGGATATAACGACGAATTGAAGCTTGCTTTTGAGCGCCAGGGAGAACAACATTATGAATGGCCTAACTATTTCCACAAGACCGTAAAAGATTTTATATCACAATTGTCTAATGATCAACAAAAGGAAGAACTGTGCGAGACGCATGGAGTAACCTTAATTGAGGTTCCTTATCGGATAAAATTTGAAGAATATCAAGATTATATCATTAAACAGTGCAAAAAGAGAGGAATAAATGTCCCTCAAATGAAAAATAAAATAGATTGGAAAAAATTTAAGTGGGATACCAACGATGATAGCAATAGATCATTAAAGGAATGGATTTAAAAATTCGATTAATTTTAAAATTTATTGAAAATAATATAAAATTTTTTTATTTCTTATTTGCTTCATTATTTTTAAATCTCTTAAATAATATTAAAAAAAATCTATATAGATTAATAAAAATTAAAAATAATTAAAAACCCAAATTTAGATTATCTTATTATAAAAAAGAAATGTGATTTAAATTTATGCCTGGAAAAGAAAAAGCAGTTATAGAGATATCAAAAGAAGTATTTAAAGAGCCATTAGAAGTAATAAAGCAAATGACTAAAAATTTTGATAGCATAACGTTTACGAAAGTTATTCAAACCTATGTTATAGAAAATCAAAATATAAATTTAGCATTAGAACGAAATGGTAATATTTTCGCAAAGGGAAAACTTGTGTGGTTGGGAAACCGAAAAGATTCCAGTGAGGGTAGCATATTTTGTTTTGATACAGGGAGTCAGATGAGAACAATTACTCCATCACCTGATAATACAGAAAAGGTAATTTTAGATCCAAGAAAAGATTTAATAAAAATTTCAACTATATCCAGGATTAAATGCCCAATTTGTGAGAAAAGTATAGAAATTTTCGATGAGCAGGTAATTTGCCCAATTTGTGGTGCAAAGGCTCATAAAAATCATTTCTTCGAATGGGTAAAGATGAAAAAATCCTGTCCAGTTTGTAAAAAAGCACTAGAAATATCTGAAGATGACCAGATTTATATAACAGAATAATTATATAATCGACCTAAGAGAAGATAACATATAATTTTTAATTTGTTGAGGTTTAATTAATCCTTCATGAATTGCCGTAGCAAGCAAGACTCCTGAAAAATTATGTTTTTCAATTTTAAGAATGTCATTAAAATCTTTAATACCGCCTCCTATTAAAAGAGATATTTCTGTGTTATTACGGATTTCGATAAATTCTCTAGGGATATTTCCTGTTTTTTTACCCACTCTTGATAAATCTAAAAGAATAACTTCTAAAACTCCTAATTTTTGAATTTGCTTAATAAATTGAAAAGGGCTAAAATTTTTGATTTCTTGACTCTGGGTTAAAAGTAGATTATTTTTAAGATCAATACTTACAATAATATCTCTCTGCTTGAATATATCAAGAGCAATTTCAATAATTTTCATACATAGAATTGTTTCCGTTCCAAGAATTAACTTATTTATTCCTAATTCATAGAATTTCCAAAGGTCTTCCTCAGATTTTATTCCAGGATCTAATAATATATCTACATCAAAAGTATTAATGATATTTTTTATTATATCAAGATTCGGAGTATTTTTAAGTATAGAATCCAAATCTGCAATGTAGATCTCAGACACTGATAATTTTTCAATATATGCTTCAATTAATTTAATGGGATCTGAAGAATCCTTTATTAAAACTGATAATAATGGAACATAAGTTTCTCTTTTACCAGCAACGGCATGTATAACCATTGAATTTAGGAGATCAATGACCGGTATAATTCTCATTAGGAAATAAAAATCTCTTTTTTATTTAAAAATATCAATAATGAGAAATTAATAAAATCATAGTAAAAAAAAATTGTCACGCTTTTTTTTAAAAATTTAAAAAAAAAATTTCAACTTGTTTTTTTACTTATTATGATGATAATAATAAATTATTAATTTGCAGAAGTAATATCTTTTAAAAGATTTGTAATAATGAAATTTTATAAAAACCATACATTTTGTAAATGAAAATAATAATCAAAAGGATATTAAAGAGATATGAGCGAAAACGAAGAATACATAAATAAAATTATCCAAAAAACGGGTTTAAGTAAGAAAGAAATACAAAAACGAATGGAAGAGAAAAAATTAGCCCTAAAAGGTTTAATTTCTGATGAAGGAGCTCTTTTTATTGTTGCCAAGGAATTGGGGGTGGAGATACAAAATAAAAATAAAATCACTTCAGAGAAAATCGAAATAAATATCAGTGATATTTCGTTAAATATGAAAAATCTTTCATTGATCGGAAGAATAAGAGAAACTAATCCAGTAAATAATTTTACAAGAAAGGATGGAACTTTAGGCTTGGTTGGTTCTTTTTTACTTCATGACTCAACCGGAGATATACGTATTGTTCTTTGGGATGAGAAAACAAAAATAATAGAAAATGATTATTTTCAGAAAAATGAATTAGTAAAAATTATTAATGCTAACGTTAGAATGGGAAGATATAATGAAAAAGAAGTCCATGTAGGTAGAAATGGGAGAATTATTCTATCTCCTGATGATGTTGATTATAAGAAATATCCAGAAATTAAAGAACAATTAATTTCTATTAAAGATATTAATTTAAATTTAAGATCAATTACTATCTCTGGAGAAATCTCGCAAATATATCCAAAACATGAATTTAAGAGGACTGATGGTGAAATAGGAAAAGTTCGTTCTCTAGTTATTGGTGATTCTACAGGCATAATAACAGTTACTTTTTGGAATCAAGATGTGGAGAAATTATCTGAATATAATTTGGGAGATTTTGTTAATATTTCAAATTTATATCCTAAACAAAATAATAGAAATCCAGAAAAAATTGATTTATATTTTGGAAAAACTTCACAAATAAAAAAAGAAAAAACCAAAAAAAAGGAGCAACAACTCTTAAAAATTGAACTGCTCCAAAAACATCAAGGTTTTGTCAATTTTCAAGGAATTATTACACAAATCGATAATCTTAAAAAAGTCAAATTAAAAAATAATGAAGAAATTTCCCTTTTAAATTTTATCGTGAGTGATGATACTGACGCAATTAGAGTATCATTATGGAAAGATGCAGCAGAAAGATTTTCAGATATTCTTAAATTGGGTGATGGTATATCATTAAAAAATGTCTTAGTTAAATTTAATTCATTTTCTTCAAGAAATGAGGTTTCATTTACAACAACATCAGAAATTGATAAAATCGATTTAGAAATTCAAGACATTAAAAATATCTCCCAAGATTATTCAACTCAAGGAACAGATAAAACTAAATTTTCGGGAAAATATACAAAAATTTCAGAAATAAATTCTTCTGGGAGATTCGAAGTAAAGGGCTTTATTGCAAAAGAAATTTCTAATATTACCGTTTATAATTCTTGTCCTGATTGTTTCAAAAAAGTTGAGAATTGCACATGTGATATAAAAAAAGATTTTATTCCTAGAATGATTTTGAATTTAATATTAGATGATGAATCCGGGACAATAAGAGGGAGTTTTATTGGAGATCTGGCAGAAAAAATTCTAGGAGTGAAAACATCTGATTTAGTTTTTATAAAAGAGACTCCTGAGTTTGAAGATTATTTAAAAAAAATCTCTGAAAAATTATTAGGTAAAGAAATTATTATCAAAGGTAAATGCAAGTTTAATGATTTTAGTAATAATTATGAAATAAACGTATATGATTTTAAAGAAGTAGATCCAATACTTGAATTGAAACATATCGTTAAAGAAATTGAAAGTTAATTCAATAGTCTATATTTTAATTCATTATTTGGATTTTTTTTTTTCCACAAATAATATAAATGAAAACATAATTAGATTAAAATAAAACCCTAATTAAGCTAATCAATTTAATTGTGATTCAATAGTTCATTAAATTGAATAATATGCCAAATTCGCCAGAAATATTAGGATTAGGAGAAATTGTAGTAGATTGGGTATCCCAAATTCCTCATTTTCCTAAGCCAGACGAGAAAATTGATTCTTTTCACCAAGAGATATTTGGTGGTGGAGTAACGGCAAACTTTTTAGTTGCTACAACAAGATTAGGTGTATTTTCTGGATTTATTGGTGCTGTAGGACAAGATGAGAATGGTGAGTTTTTAATTAAAGATCTTAAAAATGAAGGTGTAGATACAAAATATACTTATAAAAAGGGAGATCTTAAAACACCAGTTAATTTCATCATAGTAGCGTCAAATAGTGGAGAGAAAATGATAATTCAATCTCCTTATATGCAATATTCTCTCTCAATAAAGGATCTAGATAATGATTATATAGCTTCCTCAAAATTATTACATACTACAGCAATTCATCATGAATTGACGGAGGAAGCAATCAAAATTGCAAAGAAAAACGACGTTAAGGTTTCTCTTGATCTTGAAACACAAATTGCTATAAGGGGATGGAATAAATTAAAAAAAATAATTCAAAATGTAGATGTTTTATTACCTAATAAAGAAGGGGCAATGTCAATAACTAATACAAATTCCCCTAAGGAAGCTGCGAGTTTTCTTACAAAAAAAGGAATACCTCTCGTGATAATTACTCTTGGGAGTCAAGGTGTATTAATTTCCACAGAGAATTTTCAAAAAGTAATTTCATCCTACAACATAGATAAAGTAGTAGATACTACTGGTGCTGGTGATACTTTTATTGGCGCATTTTCAGTTGCTTATTGGATTAAGGGATGGGATTTGGTTAAAGCATGTAAATATGCAAATGCAGCAGCGGGAATTAAAATTGGTAAGCTTGGTGCTCGAACAGGTATGCCAACACATAAAGAAATTTTAGCTTTTTTAGAAGAGAGGAATGAGAATTTATTTTAAAAAAAATGGTGAAAAAAATGGATTTTATTCAGAAAAGGTATGAATTAGTTGAAAGATTAAAAAAAGGAAGGTATTTAAATAAGAAATCGGTAATAAACGCGATGTTAAATGTTCCTCGAGAATTATTTCTTTCAGAGGATAATAAAAAAATGGCTTATATTGATACCCCCTTAACAATTGGTTATGGGCAAACAATAAGTGCCCCCCATATGAATGCTATGATGTGTGAATATTTGGATCTAAAAGAAGGAGACAATTTACTTGAAATTGGAACTGGTTCTGGATATCATGCAGCGTTATGTGCTTATATCATAGCTCCTGAACATTCAAAAAACCCAGGTCATGTATATACAGTTGAGAGAATTAAAGAACTGGCTAATAATGCTAGAAAAAATATTGAAAAAGGAGGGTTTAGTAAAAGAATTGATGTTATACATTCCGATGGAACCTTAGGATATGAAAAAGAAGCACCCTATGATAGAATTCTTGTAACAGCCGCTTCACCACTTCCAATACCAGAACCGTTAAAAGTTCAATTAAAAGTCGGAGGAATTATGTGTATCCCTGCGGGATCAAAGAATTTCTCCCAAGATTTGTATTTATATACCAAAATAAAGGAAGATAAATTTAAGGTCGACAAGGTATGTAGTGTTCGTTTCGTACCACTGCTAGGACGTTATTCGTTTTCTGAGTAGTTTCTTTATGAATTTTAGGATATCTCTCTATTATTTAATGCTATACGAGTCTCAAGTAATTTCGCCGAGGCACTTTTTTAGTTATTTTCATTTATTAAAATATCATTTAATTTTTTCATCAAAGGTTCTGGCTCAAATACCCACGTTTTTGAGTCATTAATAATGACGCATTTTATTTTATCATGCCTTTAACTCCTGAATGGACTAATTTAACTCAAATAGAGCAAATGATATTGTTATCGATTGGAATTTTTTCAATGGCAGGTTTTTTTTCATTCATTTATGGAACAATATTAATTACAGGACAAAGCTTCTACAACAGACATAAAGGTATAAAGATAATTGTTATAAGTGTAATTATTCTCTTCATTTTAGGAGTTTCTCCTGGAATTTCATTGTTGATTATTTAATCTTCTGTTTTTTTTCCATTACTAGGTGCTAAGGGCTTCTCACAGTAATCTCCTAAATTCCTTTATGCGTTAAATCTTAACTCCTTAAAGTTCAATTGATTAAAGTTATATTTATGAAATCATCTGGATTATTAATCATATGATTTATTTCAGAGAGTAATTGATTTAAATCAAAGCTCTTTTTTAAATTGAATTCAATTGGCCAAATTCCAATAATAACATCTCCAATTGATTTTACATTCCCTATTAGTATTCCCTTTCTCATGCTATTTGATTTCAACGTATAGAGAAGAATATAATAATAAGGGCAATTACTGAATTGAAAGTCTTTTCCTAATTGGAGAACTTCCTTAATATTTTGAAAAAAGAAAATGTTTTCTCTCTTTATTGTTAATTCTTTTATTTTATTGATAAAGGCTGGCTCAATCTTTACTGGTTCTTTTAAAGATAACACTTCAAAAGTTAAATTTAAAATATTTTCCTCTGAATCTAAAAATCCTTTAAATAGAACTTTATAAAACTTTCTATCATCATCTTTTTTTATATTTTTGTTTGACAACATTCCGAATTTCTATATTTTCTTCTGGAAAACCATTATCTATTAAAAATTTTTTTATTTTAAGTCGATGATCACCTTGGAGTTCTATTGTTTTGTTTTTAACTGTTCCACCGGAAGCACAAAACTTTTTTGCCTTTTTTGAGAAATCATTTAAATTTATATCAATATTTCCTAGAAAAGAAACAACAGTAACCCATCGACCCCATTTCCTTCTTTCAGTATAAATATCAACACGTTGTTCCTCTTGACCTAACGATTCACAAATACATAAATCCTTAGGAAAAGAGCATTTTGGGCAGATATTTTGGTCATTAGGTATTTTTCTATACACTACCTTACTTTTTTTAAAAAGGTACTTTAAAATATAATTATTATTAGAATTAAATCTTATAAAAATCTTTCACTCCAAATTAAGGATCTATTTATATGATGTCAAGTAAAAATAAATAAAATAAAATAAGTATAATTTTTTTAAATTTATATAAAAAATTGATAAAAGTGATATTAAATGTCAAGTTCATGGATATTTAAAGTAATAGTAGCTGGTGCTGGTGGTGTGGGAAAAACAGCACTGGTTACAAGATATTGTACTGGAAAATTTATAGAAGATCATAAGATGACAATCGGGGCTGCATTTTATACTAAAGAAGAGAAATTAGATACAGGCGAACAATGCAAAATGCAACTCTGGGATTTTGCAGGAGAGGAAAGATTTAGAAGTTTATTATCTGATTATTGCAAGGGAGCAAGTGGTGCTTTTATTTGTTTTGATGTCACTGATTATGATACATTTAGGCAGCTACCTGAATGGCTAACAATCATTAGAAAAACCGCGGGTTTTATTCCAATTATTTTACTAGGAATGAAATGGGATCTACCTAATCATGAAATTGATATTGAAACTGCTCAAAAATACGCTGAACAAGCCAAATGTAATCAATCTGTTTTTACTTCCTCAAAGATGGAATTAAATATTAATGAATCATTTCAAGCGATGGCAAAATGGTTGATTTACTATGCCTCTCTTGAAAAATAATTCAAGTCTTATCTATTCATCTCTAAAACTAGGAAAATAAGAATTAACTTGTAAAAATAAAATTTTAAAATCAAAGAGATATTAAAAAGATCATTAAAATTAAAAAAAGATTGCCTCAGTAGCTCAGTCGGTAGGGCATCGTTAAATATGGTGTGCCAAAAGCACTCGGCTGTTAAATAATTTAACAGATTGTACAGCCACCGAGCGGTCACATGTTCGATCCATGTCTGGGGCGCTTTTTTTTATTTTGCTTTTCATTTTGTTTTGTTTTTAAAATCTTTAAAAAAATATCAATATCTTTATCTTTAAGAAACTGTTTTGCTTCTCTATAATTTTTTGGGCCATTTGGACCAAATATTTCTTTTATTATTCTATTTATTGTTGGACCAGAGATGTTATATTTTTTTTTTAAATCCTTCTTTAGGATCTTATTTTTTATATCAGTTAGAAACTCTTTCTTATTAGATATTTATTTATCTTTCCACCTCTTTTCCGCTGCTTTAAGCATCTTTTCTTTAAATTCGGGAGTTTCTCTTACTTTTTTCTGCTTTTTTTGATATTCTTTATCTTTCCACCTCTTTTCCACCCCTTTACTTACTTTTTCTCGATGTTCTGGATCTTTCCACTTATTTTCCTTTCCTTTTCTATGTTTTTCTTTAAATTCGGGAGTTTCTCTTACTTTTCTCTGATTTTTTTGATATTCTTTATCTTTCCACTTCTTTTTCATTCCTTTACTCACTCCGTTGCTTACTTTTTCTCGATGTTCTGGGTCTTTCAACTTCTCTTCCATTGCTGTACTCACTCCTTTACTTACTTTTCGTTGATGTTCTGGGTCTTTCCACTTCTCTTCCATATATTTTTTTATTTTTTCTTTTACTTCTGGTCGTAATTTTCCGCCCTCTCCACCATCACTCATATTATAACCTTTTTTGGGATTCATTGAATTATATTTCTTAATCCAATCCTTTTCTTTCTCATCTAATTCTTTTTGGTTATTTGCAGTATCAATTTTTTTAATAGAAAATGCTTTTCCCCATATTTTCTAATACTATTTTGCAAATGTGGAGAACTATAACTCTTATTTTTAGCATCTTTTATGTGTTCTTTCCATCTTTCTTCCCATTTTTTTCTTGTAGTTTGTCCAATATATACTTTTCCATTTACTGTGTTTGTTGCTTTATAAATATATCCATAAGACTGTTCAAATTCTTTCTTTGGCTCTAAAAATTCATTTGAAACCTTATCTGTAAGGGCTTCTTTCTTGTTTTCCTCTTGCTTTATATTTACATCTCTCCTTTTTTCAATCGCTTCCGAAGTCATCTTATTCTTAATTTTTAATTATTTTTTACCTTTTTAAAATCCGAGTTTTCTTTATTTGATATGTTTTCGCTTCCATTCAATTCTTGCTTTTTTTGCTCTTGTTTCTCTTGGTTAGAAAGTAGGTTTTTTAATTCTTTAGCCTTTTCTTTTGAAATTTGCAATTCGTCTTTCAATTCTTCGCTTTTTTGTTTTTGTTTGAGCTCAATCTTTTTCTTTTCTAATACCTCTCCCTTTTTTACTCTTAATTTTTCATTATTTATTATTTCAGAGTGAGAAAAATTATCGTTAAATTCTGTTAATTGTTTCTCAATTTGTGCGTTTTCTTTTGTTAATTCTTTTAATTTTTTTTCATATCCTTCACGCGTTATAATTCCGTTAAAAATTCCCTCTTGTAATTTCTTTATACTATGATCAATTAAATTGTTATTGTTGTTTCGTTGTTTTTCTAAATCATTAATTTTATTTGTAATATCTTTAATTTCTTTGTACTTTTCTAAATGCTCCTTCGTCACTTTCTTTTTCTCAATCTCTTTCTCCTTCTCTTTCTTCGGTTCACTAATTTTTTTTTTTTCACTTGAAATATCTCGCTTATTTTTTGTATCTATATTTTTTGATTTTTTTTCCTTTATTTTTTCACTTTCTTTACTATCCTTTTCCTTAACTTTTTTTTGTTCTTTATGTTCTCGGTTAATATCTTTGGATTTTTTCTTTTCTTCCAAAATTTCTTCTTTAGATTTTGAAGTCTCTTTTCTCTTCTTCTCTTCAACTTTTGATTTTTCCTCTTTTACTTTTTCATCACTATTTTTAATAGGCTCTTTTTTTGTTTTATTTTCTACTTTTTCTGAGGTCTTATCAATTTTTTCTGAATCATTTTTTGATTTAAATACTAATAGATTTTTATTATCGCCTTTAACTTTCTTTTTACTTTCAATACTATCCTTTGATATTTGCTCTTGAAGTTTCTTATCAAAATTTATTAAACTCTCTGAAGGGAGAGGTGTGATTCTAGTCTTTTTAACACTTCTTAGAAAATCCTCATAAGAAATTCTTCTATTACTCTCCTTAGCGTTATATAGATCAATATCCCCTGAATGCATATCAAAAGTATATTTATTTCCATTTATACCTTTATTTTTATCTGCTTTTGTATCTTCTATTAGTTGTTCTGGAGATCTTTCATCAAAATGTGGAAACTTTTTATAAGAGTAAGGCAAAATTCTCGTTTTTTTAAACGGTTTTCATAAATTCCTCATATGAAACATAGTTATCACTAACTTCTTTCGAAGTGTCTGATTTCTTTTCACGTTTTTTATCACTCTTAGTATCTTTAAATATATTTCCGCTAATTCCACTCATTTTACATCAATATGTCAATTTTTACAAATTTTATTTTATTGATGAACTCTAATTAAAAAAATTATAAATTGAAACTATTTAAATAAAAAAAGAGAGATTTGGTTATAAAATTCAATATCTAAATAATTTTTTAATTAAGTTATAACTTTAAATAAAGAATCTCCATAGTTCTTTGATAAAATCAAAATTATATCACTAACATTCGTAAGTACCCAAAAGCTGCAATAATTTTCGATTTTTTTAAATAATAAGGATTAAAGAATAATATTTTTATGCTCTCGCCGGGATTCGAACCCGGGTCACCAGGGTGAAAGCCTAGCATGCTTAGCCTCAATTTTAAAGTTTGGCCGAGCTACACTACGAGAGCAAATTTTTTTTTTTAATTAATTTATTGAAAAATATTAATAATAAAATTAAAATTTATTTATGAGGTTTTTTCTTAAATTAAAAAAAACAAATTAAAAATTATCATAATATAAATATTTTAATGAAAAAATTATTTTCTATATAATATTATAGGAGTATAACTATAATTTGAAAAATGCAGGGATCGCCAAGCCTGGTCAAAAAATAGTATTGATTAAAGGCGGTGGACTTAGGATTCACTCTCATAGGAGTACGGGGGTTCAAATCCCCCTCCCTGCAAATTAAGAAAAGAAGGATATACAAAGATTTATCTAAAAGCATTATTGAAATTAAAATAACTTTAAATTTTATAAAAATCAATATAATTTTAATAAAATAATCCACAAGAATTAAAAAAACAAGGAAATAGTTTGTATGGTTATATAAATGAGTATTAGGGAATCATTAATTAAATATTTAACAGCGATTCTAAGATCTTCAAAAGAAACTTTGATGGTAATATTGTGTGATGAAAATGGATTATCAATCGCTCACATAGGCAGAAAAAGTGACCTTAAATTAGATGCTAATGTAATTACTGGACTTGCTTCAATATCTTTTTCTGCAAGTGAAGAAAATTGGAATGATTTGGGAATTAAAGACCAGATTATTTCCTTTTCTTTTTTTAAAAAAGTTTGTTTAATTACAATTAGAATAAATCAAACATTATTAACTATAGTGCATAACTATAAAGGTGAATGGCCTTTAGATCCTGATAATCTTGCAAGTAGTACTTATCACTTAAAAAGAGAAATTGGTAATTTTTTTGGCGGATTTCCTAATTCAGAAAAGGATTTAGAAGAATTTTCTAATAAAGTTCGCAGTGCAATTTATTTATTTTCAATGGGAACAGAAATCTCTTTTACTTCATATAATAATGATAATTACAAGGACTTAGAGACGCTACAAGCAATAGGAAATATTTTGGATTCAATTAAAAATCCGGTTTTTTCTAGATATAGTTTGGTGAATCTTTCTGGTTTAACTTTAGATGCAAGAGATGTATCTGATCAATCTTTACCCTTAACTATAGAAGCTTTCTCAGCAAATGCAAATGTTGGTTTCCAAAAAATGTTAGAAGAAACTCAAAATATTGCTTTGGGAAAACTTTTATTATATATATGTATTTCTGGTCAAGATTCTGAATCTTTTTATGGAATTTTAGCATGTCATTCAGGAGAATTACAGTTTTCTGATGAAATTACAAAAGAATTAAATATACAAAATATTTCTTTTGTTGCTTTATTTCCTTTAACATTTGGCGGAATTCCAGTAATGGGGGAAGCACGAAATATTATATTTTCTATATTAGAAATAATAGGAACTAATGATATCACGGAACAATTAATAAATTCTATAAATATCATTACAAGTTCAAAATTCGAATAAACTTAATTTTTAGTTAGGCCTTCGAAATTTAATTTTAAAAATTCAGTTCCCCAAGAAAATTTCGAGAGAAGTAATTTTGCGAATGGTTTAAATCCTATAATGTACAAAGCTGCGGCTAGTGCTTCAACAGAACTTAATTTTTCCCATTTACCATAATTTACCGGATTTGTTGCGATTAGTGGGGGTAGTTTTCTTTTATTTTTAAATTTTAAAGTTGTAATATTTAAAATATTTTTCCAGGAGCAATCAATTACTGTAATTCCATACTTAATCACCAAATTAATATCTTTTTCTGATAATAATCTTTCTGCAAAGGGGTCTAAAAGAATAGAATTTTTCATTTTATTAATTACAATATTAGAGGTTGTTACTAAACCGAATTTTTTTAGTTTTAGTGAAGTACATTTTGTGGGGTCGCATTCATTAAAATGTAATGCAAAGAGTTTGATTTTGTTCATTTGTAAAAAAAAGTTGAGATATTTATTTATGTAAAAATAAAAAATTAAAAAAAATATATTTAATCCATATCCGGGGGCATTTGTGGACCACCAGCTCCTGCTTTCATTCCACCTGAGGCAGCTATTACATCATCTATTTTTAAAATCATCGATGAAACTTCTGTTGCAGATTGGATAGCTTGCATTAAAACCACTAAAGGTTCAATTACACCCTCTTCGATCATATTGCTTGGTTTTCCAGTTTGAATATTCACACCTATTGCTTTACCATCGGGGGTATCATGTTTCGCCCTTAATTCAACTAATAAATCAACTGGATCAAATCCTGCATTTTCTGCTAAAGTAGTTGGGACAACCTCTAAAGAATAAGCATATGCTTCTATTGCTAATTGTTCTCTACCACCAATAGTTGTGGCAAAATCCCTTAATTGTTTTGATAATTCTATTTCCGAAGATCCGCCACCTCCTAAAATATATGGATTATTTATTATATTTCTTACAACACATAAAGCGTCATTTAATGTCCTTTCTGCTTCATCCACAACATGTTCAACACCCCCTCGAATTAAAATACTTACAGCTTTTGGATCTGAACATTCTGAAACAAAAATCATATTGTCAGTACCAACTTTTTTTTCTTCTACCAATCCAGATGCTCCAAGATCTTCTGAAGAAAGTTCAACAAGATTGGTTGTAATCTTAGCTTTTGTAGCTCTTGATAATTTTTCCATATCTGAACGTTTTACTCTTCTAATTGCAATTATATTTTCTCTTGCTAAAAGATTCTGAGCTTTATCATCAATTCCTTTTTGACAAAAGATTACACTTGCTCCTGAATTAACAATTGCAGATACTTTTCTTTTTAGCATATTTTCTTCTTCCTCAAGAAAACGAGTTATTTGATCTGGTGATTGAATTTTAATTTCAGCATCGAATTCAGTCTTTTCAATTTCTAAAGGAGCATCGATTAGAGCTATTTTTGTATTTTTTAAGCTCTTAGGCATCATTGGGTGTACTATTTCTTTATCAATGATCAATCCGTTGATTAATTCAGTATCTGACAGACTTCTTCCTTCTTTTTTAATTATTTGAATTTGATCTATATCAATTATTTTTAAGTCTCCTCTAAGATCAATAATTTGGAGTACAGATTTGACAGCAATTTCTGCAAAATGCTCCCTCGCTCCCACTATTGATTTACTATTCATTGCTGTTATTGCAGCCTGTTTTAATATTTTTTTATCGGAACTATCTACCTTTTCTGCAATTTCTTTTAATATATCTTTACTTTTGATTAGAGCTTTTCTATATCCTCTCAAAATAATTGTTGGATGAACTGATTGATCAATCAATTCCAGTGCTGATTTTAGAAGTGATCCTCCAATTATTACACTTGTTGTTGTTCCATCTCCGACTCTTAAATCTTGAGTTTTTGCAATTTCTATCATCATTTTAGCTGCTGGATGCTGTACATCTATTTCATCGAGTATTGTAGCCCCATCATTAGTGATTGTTACATCTCCTAAAGAATCAACTAACATTTTATCCATTCCTTTTGGACCTAATGTCGTTCTTATTGCTTCAGATACAGCTATAGAAGCAGTTATATTATTTTTCTGCGCATTTCTTCCCTGTCTTCTTTCAGTGCCTTCTTTTAAAACAATTACTGGAACTCCTGAGAATTGTACCATTTTTTTTCCCTTTATTAATATTAATTTCGATATTTTATATTTATAGAACTCTATGTCATAAAAATATTTCCTTTTTTTAAAAGATTGTAAGGGTTAATGAGATTATTCTATTTTTTTAGAAAATTTTACAAAAGCAATGTTGAAAAAATAGTTTTTGTTGTAATTAATCAATATTTTCGATTGGTTTATGATTAACTTGTCATTCTTTAATATTTAAAGATTAGTCTTAAAGAAGAATCAGTTTTGACTTATCTTTACTAATTAAAAGATCAGTATTTTTAAAATAAAAAGATTTTAGATGATTAGTAAACCAGTTGCAAAAGTTAAAAAACGAAATAATGATTAAAAATTACAGTTCTTCTGAGATAAGGTTAAATTAAAAGAAATCTGAATTTATGGTTTAGTATTTAAATTTAATATCCAAATTTTTTTTTGAAATGGTTGATTTTTTTTGGGTTTTACTTTATTACGGTTTTTTTTGTTTTCTAATTTTCATTAATTTTCTATTTTTCCTTTTAAGAAAAAGAGGATTTAACATACCCAACCATAAGAAATCAATATTATTTCTAAATACAACGAATATATTCTTTTTAATTTTTTATTATATATTTCAAATTAATATAAAATCTGAATCAGTTCCGTTAAATGTCTTTATTTCTCTTATATTAATTGGTATAATTCTTTCAATAATATTACTAGTTTTGTCATCCTTTTATCCAGTTAATAGGAAAATTATAGATTTATCGATTCCCTCTCGAATGGATTCAAGAAAAGGTAAAATAAAAATTGGTCGGTTGGTTAGGAAAAGGAGGAAAAGATTTAATTTTTATTTAACAAAAAAAGACTTAGAAAGACATATGTTTATTTTTGGATTTACAGGAACAGGTAAAAGCAATTTTGTACAAAATTTTTTAATAAATTTTAAAAAAAGAGAAAGTATTCCATTTTTTTTAGTAGAATTTAAAGGAGAATATAAGTTTCTATGTAAAAGGTTAAAGAATATTTTAATTTTATCTCCTGGAGAAAATTTTTCAATTAATATTTTCAATCCGGAATTTACAATTCCATCTATTCATGCTGAAAAAATATTTGAGATCTTAAAAAGCTCACAATTTCTCGAATCTAAAGTTGAATATACACCACAAATGGAAAAAGTTTTAATAGATCTCCTAATAAATGTTTGTAATAAAAAAAATGCAAGAAATTGGCAAAGTTTTCATAATTTTTGTGAAGAATATTTACTTAAATATGAAAATCAAATCCCCCAATTAAAACAAACGATTATAAGCATAAAGAATAGGATTCGTAGGTTTTCTGAAGGACCTTTAAAAAAAGTTTTTGAAAATAATACATCAATTTCTATAAAAGAGATTTTACAAAGAGATTGTATTTTAGATTTAAGTTCAATTATTCGTCTTGGTGGAGATAAAGAGGATTTAATTTTCTTTTTAAACGTTATACTTAAATATTTGTGGGATTATAACTTAGAATCTGGCATGTATCAGGGGATTAAACACGTTACTATTGTTGAAGACGCTCAATATTTTGCTCCAAAAAGTAAAACTAAAAAAAGTAAATTAAGTACTTATTTAGAGGATATTGCCTTATTACTAAGGGGAACTGGTGAATGTCTTATATGTATTGCCACTCGACCTGATATAAGTGAAGAAATATTAGCAAATTCAGGTGTTGTTGTAAGTTTTAAAAATTATTATGAAAAGGAAATATTGGGAGAATTAATGTCTTTACCAAAAGATCATTATGATTATTTATCTTATTTAAATGAAGGTCAATGTATTGTAAGAGTAAATTCAATGAAAGAACCATTTGTTCTTCAAATTCCTTTTAAGGCAGAAAAAAAAAGTAAATTAGACCCAAAGCTAGAGAATCAAATTTTGATTTTACTGAAAAAGAAGATCAAAACATTATTTAATTCGATAAAAAAAGGATTAAAATTTAAATCTATTAACTTTGAAAAGTCATTTAGAAGAACTAAACATGAAATTTTGAACCCCTTTAATAGAAATAATAAAAATTTAGTTGAGTTTAAAAAAGATACAGAGGATAAGTTTTCAAATAACGCTGAAAGAAATACTATGAAAAATTTTTATGAGAAAAAGAAAATAACAATTAAAAATTTAAAAGAGCGGATCAAGAGTGCTCAAAAATATTATTTGAGTAAATCTTTTGAATATTGTAAACTGGAATGCAAAAATATCATTGAGGAACTTTTAGAGCAAATAGCATGTCGACTAAATTACAAATTCTATAATATTAATGATTTTCTAGCGAATATTGAAAAAAATCAATTAAAAAAGAGTTTTATTATATATTCAGAATTAAAGAAACTCAGTAAAATTATTGAAATAAGCGATTCTTCAGGAAAAATTTCTGCAGAGGATGCTAATCTCCTTTTAAAATATACCAAAAAAGTATTCTTGAAATTAAATAATTTAAGAAAAAGCTTTAATGGTAAAAATAGAAAATTTCATAGTGCGTATGAATATTATTTTAACGAGTTAAAAGAGGACATCGATTCAAATGAACTTATCAACGTTGAGGTGAAAGGAGAAACAGATGAAAAAAAAATTCCTAATTATTTATTAATATTATCAATTTTTGACAATACAAAAGGACCTATTCAGTTCTTAAAAATTTCAAGCTTAAAATTATCAGATAAACTTCAGTCGATTATCTTTTCTTCTTTTAATGACAATATTGAAAGTAAGATACTTGTTCAAGAAGGATATAATATCTATAATCAATCATTTCAAATCTCATCTAAATGGAGTCGAGAATTCAAAGAGAATGTATTATTATCTTTACTCTTTAAAGAAACAGAAATCTCAAAGGAAGTTGATAATACACAAATTTTTAATATATTAAATGCATCAATTAATGAGATTAAAAATAATAAAATGATTTTTAAAGGGTTTTATTTTCATAAAAGAACGAATTATTTTTCGAAATTAGCAGTTAATCAAAAGGAAATACTTGAAAATTATAAAATTCTAAAAAAGATTTTTATTAAATTAAACAGAAAAATAAAATCCCTTTTTATGTCTTTTAAAAATTTTGAATTTTCTACCAAAAAGGAACAAGATTTTCAACTTTTAAAGCAATTAATTGAAAATTTAATTGAGCCAAATAACCCAAATAATTTAATTAATGAAAAAATAGTCTCTTAAAATACTATTTTTAAATTACTTTGATCTTAAAAACATAAATGATGATAGTTAAAAAAAATTTAATTAGAAAGAATAAATTAATTTTAATAAATTCATTAAACTGTTATTATGATGCAATTTTATTAAAAAGATAAATAGAACTTTAATTTTAATTAAAAAAGCTCAAAATATTTATTCTGAAAATATTTTTAAAAGACTTTAATAATTATATTTTTTTAATTTAACTAAAATGCAATAAATTATATATAAATAAATTAAGTTATAAGTGAAAATATGTGCTAATCGGTGTAGTAGGGAAATTATTTTAGAATATTTATATAAAAAGATTCTAATTTAACCCTAAACCTTCTTCCGGTAAAAGTACATTCTTAAATAGTGCTTGTTTAACTCATGCTAAAGTTGGAGATTATCCCTTTACAACTATCGATCCTAATAAAGGAATAGGATATGTTAAAAAACCGTGTGTATGCAAAGAATTAAATGTTAAGGATAATCCTAAGAATTCAAAATGTATAGAACAAATTCGTTTTATTCCTATTCAATTATTAGATGTAGCTGGTTTAGTTCCAGGAGCTCATGAAGGGAAGGGGCTTGGGAATAGATTTTTGAGTGATTTAAGCCGAGCAGATATACTATTACATATTATTGATATTACTGGATCTTTGGATGCGAATGGAAATACAGTAGAGTCAGGGTCCCATGATCCTTATAAAGATATAATGTTTTTAGAAGACGAAATAAATTTATGGTTTAAAGGAATTATTGAAAGAGAGGATTGGGAAAAATTCTCAAGGAGAGTTATTAAGGGGAGGAATGAGCTTATTGAAGCATTGTATCAAAGATTATCTGGATTATCTATTAAAAAGAATGATATAGAGAAATCAATTGAAAAATCTAATTTAGATGGAAAGCCAATATCTGAATGGGATAAAGCAGAACTAAATATTTTTTCAAAATTTCTTAGAGAAATCTCTAAACCGATAATAATAATTGCTAATAAAATTGATAAAGAGATTGGTATAAAAAAAATGGATGAGCTAAAGAAAAAATATAAAAAAAAAATTATTCCATGCAGCGCTTTAGCAGAATTAATTCTTAGGAAATATAATAAGGAAGGTATTATCAAATATATGCCTGGTGATACTGATTTTATTATAATTAAAAAAAAGAATCTAAAAGAAAATGAATTGGAAACTCTAGAAAAGATTAGAGAAAAATTATTACAGGGAATTGGAGGTACAGGAGTTCAAAAAACATTAAATTATGCAGTATTTTCTTTATTAAACCAAATTACTGTATATCCTGTTGCAAATTTAAATACTTTATCAGATAAAGATGGAAATGTACTCCCTGATGTCTTTTTAATTAGAAAAGGAATAAAATTACGGGAATTTATTAGAGAAAAAATTCATACTGACTTAGCAAAACATTTTATTTACGGAATGGAGGTAAAATCGAAAATGAAATTAGGAGAGAATTATTTTTTAAAAGATAATGATGTGATAAAAATTTTTTCAGCAAAATGATTAGAATAGTTATTCTGAACGAGATGTTAAGGCAATGTATATCAAAATAAAAATTAATAAAATAACGCCCATAAGATTTATAATGAATTCATAAGTAGTTCCATCGATCCCAGGAATTTGAATTAACATAATACACAACTAAATTCTAATGAAATTGATTATTTTTATAATTTTAATTTTCTATTTTATTAAAATTTTTTTAAGTGAAGTTTAAATATTTCTATGTTAATTTAATAGAAAAATAAAATAACATTTTTCTAACAACTCTTATATGAAAAATAAGGTTTAATAAAAAATGTATAATAAAATCACAAATTATGATGAGATATATAAAATATTAGAAAGTTTATTTAATCCTCAAAGCACAAAATTTAAAATTATTTTAGGAACAGAGGAAGGTTTAATTTTTTTTTCAAACATAAAAACGGGAGAAAAATTAATTGCATCTTTTAAAAAAATTTTAGATATTTTTTATTCAATTAACTATAAACAATTATATTTATTGAAAAAATTAATAATTCAAACAAATAATATGTATTCAATAATATTTCCTTTAAGCATTAATGTTGAAAAATATATTGTTTGGATTGAGTTTCCAAAAGGATTCTCAAGCAGGAAATGTATGATTAAAGCAGAAAATATAATAAAAAAAATAAAAGGTCTATTTTATATGAATTCAATAAAAAAAATGGACCTGACGGGAATTGAACCCGTGACCTCTTGAACTCTTGGCCTCTTGAATGAAAATCAATCAAGCTAACGTGCAAGTCAAGCCTAAGTTTGAGTGCGAGACCGAACCCAATGATCTTCCACTGATCTACAGGCCCTTATATTTCATATTACTTTAATATGTTCTTATTATTTAAAATTAATTTAAAAAAGTTTTTTAATTTTAACAAGAAGATTTGATATCAATTTCCCTAAAAGGATTTAAAAAAGATTAAGATAAATAAAAAAGGAGGTGATCCAGCCGCAGGTTCCCCTACGGCTACCTTGTTACGACTTCTCCCTCCTCGCGTACCAAAAATTCGATATAACCCAACGGACTAAACCTCATTTTTGACACACTCGGATGGAGCGACGGGCGGTGTGTGCAAGGAGCAGAGACGTATTCACCGTGCGATGATGACACACGATTACTAGGGATTCCACGTTCATGTCAGCGAGTTACAGCCAACAATCCCAACTGAGATATGATTTCGGGATTGGTTTCTCCTTTCGGAGTTACAGCCCATTGTTCATACCATTGCAGCCCGCGTGTGGCCCAGGGGTTTCGGGGCATACTGACCTGCCTTGGCCCGCTCCTTCCTCCATCTTATCGATGGCGGTCCTTTTAGTGTTCCCAACGAAGTCGTGACTTCTTGCTGGCAACTAAAAGCACGGGTCTCGTTCGTTGACTGACTTAACAGGATACCTCACGGCACGAACTGGCGACGGCCATGCACCTCCTCTCAGCTCGTTAAGTAAGGTCGTCAACCTGACTTTCATTCTGCTGTCTCCCCTGGTAAGTTTCCCGGCGTTGAGTCCAATTGAACCGCAGGCTTCACCCCTTGTGGTGCTCCCCCGCCAATTCCTTTAAGTTTTAGCCTTGCGACCGTACTTCCCAGGCGGCACACTTAATGGTTTCCCTTCGGCACTGATATGGCTCATAGCCATACCAACACCTAGTGTGCATCGTTTACGGCCAGGACTACCC